>JABDPH010000407.1 GCA_013042925.1 Eudoraea sp. | reverse complement strand
AGTCAAAACCGTACCACTTTAACATAATTGACACCCCCGGACACGTAGATTTTACGGTAGAAGTAAATCGTTCCCTAAGGGTATTAGATGGTTTGGTTTTTCTTTTCAGTGCAGTAGATGGTGTAGAGCCACAGTCTGAAACCAACTGGAGATTAGCAGACAATTATAAAGTGCCGAGAATGGGCTTTGTAAATAAGATGGATAGACAAGGTTCTAATTTCCTGATGGTTTGTAATCAGGTTAAGGAGATGTTGAAATCTAATGCCGTACCAATTGTATTGCCAATTGGGGATGAGGCAGATTTTAAAGGTATTGTAGACCTTGTGAAGAACCGCGCTATTGTATGGCATGAAGAAGATATGGGTTCTACTTTTGATATCATTGATATTCCGGAGGAGATGAAGGAGGAAGTACACGAATATCGTGCTGCCTTAATTGAAGCTGTAGCGGAATACGATGAAACCCTTATGGAGAAGTTCTTTGAAGATGAAGACTCTATTACTGAAGATGAAGTACATGCGGCGCTTAGGGCAGCCGTTATGGATATGAGTATTATTCCAATGATTTGTGGTTCTTCCTTTAAAAACAAAGGAGTACAATTTTTATTGGATGCAGTATGTCGTTACCTTCCTTCTCCTACCGATAAAGAAGGTATAACAGGGATAGACCCTAAAACAGGAAATGAAGTTTTAAGAAAACCCGATATAAATGAGCCATTTGCAGCCTTAGCTTTTAAGATTGCAACAGATCCTTTTGTAGGACGATTGGCTTTCTTTAGAGCTTATTCCGGTAAGTTGAATGCAGGATCTTATGTGCTGAACAATCGCTCAGGGAATAAGGAAAGAATTTCAAGGATATACCAGATGCATTCCAACAAGCAGAATGCAGTAGAATCTATTGCGGCCGGTGATATTGGAGCAGCAGTTGGTTTTAAAGATATTAAAACAGGGGATACACTATCAGACGAAAAGCATCCTATTATTCTGGAAAGTATGAATTTCCCGGATCCTGTTATCGGTATTGCGGTTGAGCCTAAGACAAAAGCCGATGTGGATAAATTGGGGATGTCTTTGGCGAAATTGGCTGAAGAAGATCCGACTTTCGTGGTTAAAACAGATGAAGCCTCTGGCCAGACTATTATTTCAGGGATGGGCGAGTTGCATCTTGATATTATTGTGGATCGCTTAAGAAGAGAATTTAAAGTTGATGTCAACCAGGGGAAACCTCAGGTAGAATATAAAGAAGCAATTACAAGAAGTGCGGATCACAGAGAAGTTTACAAGAAACAAACTGGTGGCCGCGGTAAATTTGCAGACATCGTGTTTACCATGGAGCCAAAAGAAGACGGTAAAGCCGGATTGGAATTTGTAAATATGATCAAAGGGGGTAATATACCCAGGGAATATATTCCTTCTGTAGAAAAAGGTTTTAAAGAGGCGATGAAAAATGGTCCTTTAGCCGGATTTGAAATGGATAGTATGAAAGTCACGCTTAAGGATGGATCTTTCCACCCTGTGGACTCAGATTCTCTTTCCTTTGAATTGGCTGCAAAAATAGGATATAAAGAAGCTGCCAGGGCTGCGAGAGCTGTACTGATGGAGCCTATTATGAAGCTGGAGGTTCTTACTCCGGAAGAGAATATGGGAGATATTGTCGGAGATCTTAACAGAAGGAGAGGTCATGTAAACAATATGGACGACAGAGCAGGTTCTAAAGTTATTAAGGCCGAAGTGCCCCTTTCAGAAATGTTTGGATATGTGACGGCACTTAGGACTTTGTCTTCAGGTAGGGCTACTTCAACCATGGAATTTTCACATTATGCTGAAACTCCCTCTGGTTTAGCAGAAGAGATAGTAAAAGCAGCAACAGGTGTAACCGCCTAAATTTTAGTATAATGAGTCAGAAAATTAGAATAAAACTAAAATCATACGATCATAACCTGGTAGATAAATCTGCTGAGAAGATTGTAAAAACGGTAAAAACAACTGGTGCTGTGGTAACAGGTCCAATACCTTTACCAACGCATAAAAAGATATTCACGGTTTTACGATCTCCCCATGTGAATAAGAAATCGAGAGAGCAATTTCAGTTAAGTTCTTACAAGAGGTTACTGGATATTTATAGTTCCTCATCGAAGACTATTGACGCGCTTATGAAGTTAGAGCTTCCAAGTGGTGTTGAGGTTGAGATAAAAGTGTGATAAAACATTCTGTTTCAGTATGAAGCGGATAACATGTCCGGAGCGTTTCGCAAAGGAAAAACGGCAACAAAAATATATTCGGGATCGAATTGTTTTTGATCCTGTTTTTTTTGTAAAAGGAATAAATTAAGAGTAATTAATAATTAATAGTAATAATATGTCTGGGTTAATAGGAAAAAAAGTAGGTATGACCAGCATTTTTGATGATAACGGGAAAAATATTCCCTGTACTGTCATTGAGGCTGGACCATGCGTAGTTACCCAAGTCAGAACCGAAGAGGTAGACGGGTACAATGCCCTTCAGCTTGGTTTCGATGACAAGGCAGAAAAGCGTGCTAATAAGGCCGAATTGGGCCATTTTAAGAAAGCAGGTTCTTCCACCAAAAAGAAAGTCGTTGAATTCCGTGATTTTGAAGGTGAATATAAATTAGGAGAGACCGTAGGTCTCGAGGTATTTGTTGAAGGCGAATTTGTCGATGTATCAGCAACATCTAAAGGAAAAGGATTCCAGGGGGTTGTAAAACGACATGGATTTGCCGGGGTTGGACAAGCAACTCACGGTCAGCACAACAGGTTAAGAGCGCCAGGTTCAATTGGTGCTGCTTCATACCCTTCAAGAGTTTTTAAGGGAATGAAAATGGCAGGAAGAATGGGCGGTTCCAAAGTTACTGTTCAGAATCTAAGAGTATTAAAAATTGTTCCGGAAAAGAATCTTTTGGTATTAAAAGGTTGTGTGCCCGGTCATAAAAATGCTTACGTAACCATAGAGAAGTAATGAAGGTAGCAGTTTTAGATGTTAAAGGGAAAGAAACTGGACGAAAGGTAGACCTTTCAGACGCAGTTTATAAAATGGAACCTAATAATCATGCAATTTATTTGGATGTTAAGCAGTACATGGCTCACCAGAGACAAGGTACTCATAAGACCAAAGAAAGGGCAGAAATTGTTGGAAGTACCAGGAAGATCAAGAAACAAAAGGGAACAGGTACTGCCCGTGCGGGAAGTATTAAGTCTCCGATCTTTCGTGGTGGTGGAAGGATTTTTGGGCCAAGACCCAAAGACTATTCTCAAAAGCTGAATAAAAATGTAAAGAGATTGGCGAGAAAATCTGCGCTAAGTCTGAAGAATCAGGATAAGGCAATTATGGTTGTAGAGGACTTCAATTTTGACTCCCCAAAAACCAAAGATTTCATCCAGGTTTTGAAATCCTTGGGACTGGAAAACAAAAAGTCTTTGTTTGTGTTGGGTGATTCAAATAATAACGTATATTTGTCGTCGCGTAATTTGAAAGGTTACGAAGTTGTAACTAATTCAGAATTAAGCACTTACAAAATTCTTAATGCAAATCAAATTGTTCTATTAGAAGGTTCTATAGAAGGAATTGAAGCGAACTTAAATAAATAGGT
Organism: Eudoraea sp.; assembly: GCA_013042925.1. Lineage (GTDB taxonomy): Bacteria > Bacteroidota > Bacteroidia > Flavobacteriales > Flavobacteriaceae > Eudoraea. The sequence continues at coordinate 11,474 of JABDPH010000407.1, read as the reverse complement.
TAGACATGAGTGTGTTGATAAAGCCAATTATAACGGAAAAAATGACAGCGGATAGCGAGTTGTATAATCGCTATGGCTTTGTTGTGGATCCGAAGGCCAATAAACTTCAGATCAAAGATGCCGTTGAAGCAGCTTATGGTGTTTCAGTGAAGAAAGTTCGAACAATGAATTATGGACCTTCGCGCAAAACCCGTTTTACAAAAACCGGGGTTCAGCATGGGAAATCTAATGCATTTAAGAAAGCCATTGTTGATGTGGAAGAAGGGGAAGTAATCGATTTTTACAGTAATCTATAAAGACAACAAATGTCAGTTAGAAAATTAAAACCGATCACTCCAGGACAGCGATTTAAAGTAGTAAATGGGTTTGACGCCATTACTGCTGATAAGCCGGAGAAAAGCTTGCTTGCTCCGTTAAAAAGGTCTGGAGGTAGAAACAGTCAAGGAAAAATGACTATACGCCATAGAGGTGGTGGGCACAAAAGGCGGTATCGAATCATTGATTTCAAGCGGGATAAACAAGATGTTACTGCAGAAGTAAAGTCTATCCAGTATGATCCTAATAGAACAGCTTTTATTGCCCTTGTGGAATATAAGGATGGTGAGAAGCGATATATTATTGCTCAGAACGGTTTGCAGGTGGGACAGAAAGTTTCTTCTGGAGAAAAAGCGGCGCCTGAGATTGGTAATGCTCTTCCGTTAAGGAAAATTCCTTTGGGAACTATTATTTCCTGTATTGAATTACGTCCTGGTCAGGGTGCTATAATGGCGAGAAGTGCCGGTACTTTTGCTCAGTTAATGGCAAGGGAAGGAAAATACGCTACCGTTAAATTACCTTCGGGTGAGACCAGATTGGTGCTTGCAAATTGCTTAGGTACTATTGGTGCTGTTTCGAATTCGGACCAGCAGTTGATTGTATCCGGTAAAGCAGGTAGAAGCAGATGGTTAGGTAGGAGACCAAGAACAAGACCAGTGGCGATGAACCCTGTAGATCATCCAATGGGTGGTGGTGAAGGTAGAGCTTCTGGAGGTCATCCAAGATCTAAAAATGGAATTCCTGCTAAAGGATTCAGGACCAGATCCAAGACCAAGGATACAAATAGGTATATAATAGAACGTAGAAAGAAATAAAAAGTAGAAATAAATGGCACGTTCACTAAAAAAAGGACCATACATACATCATAGTTTGGATAAGAAAGTCCAAATGAATATAGACTCAGGTAAGAAGTCTGTAATAAAGACCTGGTCAAGAGCATCGACAATTAGTCCTGACTTTGTAGGTCAGACAATTGCTGTGCATAACGGAAGACAATTTGTTCCTGTATATGTTACTGAGAATATGGTAGGTCACAAATTAGGTGAATTTTCTCCTACAAGATCTTTCCGTGGTCATGCAGGGGCAAAAAATAAAGGTAAAAAGTAAGTAAGCTATGGGAGTTCGAAAAAAACAAATGGCCGAAAGACTAAAGGCGGAAAAGCAGAAAATGGCTTTTGCTAAACTAAATAACTGTCCAACCTCACCTAGAAAAATGCGGTTGGTAGCAGACTTAGTGCGTGGTGCAGAAGTAGAAAAGGCTCTTGCTATTCTTAGATTCAGCCCTAAAGAAGCTTCCCGTAGGTTAGAAAAATTATTGCTTTCTGCAATTGCTAACTGGCAGGCTAAGAATGAAGATACTGATATAGAAGAAGCTGATCTCTTTGTAAAAGAAATAACAGTAGACAGTGGGCGCATGCTTAAAAGACTAAGACCGGCTCCACAGGGCAGGGCTCATAGAATAAGAAAACGTTCCAACCATGTTACATTGGTTTTGGGATCTAACAATAATACACAAAGCTAGAACTTTTAGTATGGGACAAAAAACAAATCCAATCGGAAATCGTCTAGGAATAATCAGAGGATGGGAATCTAACTGGTATGGAGGAAATGATTATGGCGATAAATTAGCCGAAGACGATAAGATAAGAAAATATGTTCATGCACGATTGGCCAAGGCTAGTGTATCTAGAGTAATTATAGAGAGAACCTTAAAGTTAATTACGGTTACCATTACGACTGCCAGACCTGGGATTATTATTGGTAAAGGCGGTCAGGAGGTAGATAAACTAAAAGAGGAGCTCAAAAAAATTACAGATAAAGAAGTACAGATAAATATATTTGAGATTAAAAGGCCCGAAGTTGATGCAAATCTTGTTGCGGCAAGTGTGGCACGTCAGATCGAAAATAGAATTTCATACAGAAGAGCTATTAAAATGGCAATTGCCGCGGCAATGAGAATGAATGCTGAGGGTATTAAAATACAGATTGCCGGAAGACTGAATGGTGCGGAAATGGCCAGGGTAGAATCTTATAAGGATGGTAGAATACCTTTATCGACTTTCAGAGCCGATATAGACTATGCAATTCACGAGGCTCATACCACCTATGGAAGATTAGGTATCAAAGTATGGATAATGAAGGGTGAAGTATATGGTAAAAGAGAGCTTTCTCCGCTAGTCGGAATGTCTAAAGGGCAGTCCAAGGGAAAGCAACAAGCCGGAGGTAAAAAACAACGTCGCAGAAAGTAATAATTAAAGAAGAAGTTAGAGATTATGTTACAGCCAAAAAGAACGAAGTTTCGCAAAGCGCAGAAAGGACGTATGAAGGGTAATTCCGGTAGAGGGCATCAACTTTCTAATGGAATGTTCGGGATTAAATCTTTGGATTCCTGCTTTCTTACTTCCCGCCAGATCGAGGCGGCTCGTATTGCTGCGACCAGATATATGAAAAGACAGGGGCAATTATGGATTAAAATTTTCCCGGACAAGCCAATTACCAAAAAACCTTTAGAGGTTCGTATGGGTAAAGGTAAAGGAGCACCGGAATATTTTGTTGCCGTTGTTAAACCAGGAAGAATAATGTTCGAGGTTGCCGGTGTGCCTATTGACGTAGCTAAGGAAGCTTTGAGGCTTGCTGCTCAGAAGTTACCGGTAAGGACAAAATTTATAGTGGCCAGGGATTACGAAGCGGCATAATTTTTATAATTAGGATGATGAAACAATCAGAAGTAAAAGAATTATCGGTAGAAGAATTGAAGGAAAAAATGGTACAGTTTAAGAAGCAACATGCTGATCTTAAAATCGCCCATTCCGTCACTCCGCTAGAAAACCCTCTTCAAATTAGAAAGGCTAGAAGAACTGTGGCAAAATTGGCTACTGAATTAACAAAAAGGGATAACCAATAATTGGTTCTGCTTTATGGAAAAAAGAAATTTAAGAAAGGAAAGAATAGGCGTTGTAACTAGCAACAAAATGCAGAAATCTATTGTGGTTTCTGAAGTGAAGCGCGTTAAGCATCCTATGTATGGTAAGTTCGTACTGCGAACAAAAAAGTATGTTGCACATGATGAAACCAATGACTGCAATATTGGAGATACTGTAAAGATAATGGAGACACGTCCATTGAGTAGAACCAAATGTTGGAGACTGGTTGAAGTCTTAGAAAGAGCCAAATAATTATGTTACAGCAAGAATCAAGATTAAAAGTAGCAGACAATACCGGAGCCAAAGAGGTATTAACCATACGTGTGCTTGGTGGTACAAAAAGGCGATATGCGTCAGTTGGGGATAAAATTGTAGTTACTGTTAAAGAGGCTACCCCAAACGGTGGTATTAAGAAAGGTACAGTTTCAACAGCAGTTGTTGTTAGGACAATAAAAGAAGTAAGGAGACCAGACGGTTCTTACATTCGTTTTGATGATAACGCCTGTGTTTTGTTAAATCCTACAGGAGAAATGAGAGGAACTCGTGTCTTCGGACCTGTTGCCAGGGAGTTACGGGATAAACAATTCATGAAAATTGTTTCATTAGCTCCAGAGGTGCTATAAAATATTGTAAGATGAAATTAAGAATAAAAACGGGAGATACAGTTCGGATAATTGCAGGGGACCACAAAGGAACCGAAGGAAAAGTTACCCTTGTAGACCGTGAAAAAAATAAGGCCATCGTGGAAGGTGCCAATATGGTATCTAAACACGAAAAGCCAAGTGCACAAAACCCTCAGGGTGGAATTGTAAAAAAAGAAGCTCCTATTCATTTATCTAACTTGTCTCTTATTGATTCCAAATCGGGAGAAACAACAAGAGTAGGTTATGAGGTAAGAGACGGGAAGAAAGTACGATTTTCCAAAAAATCTAACGAAGTAATTTAGTTATGGCTTACGTACCAAGATTAAAGAAAGAATATGGTGAGCGAATTGTTTCGGCTCTAAAAGAAGAATTTGGTTACAAAAATGTAATGGAAGTACCAAAGCTGCAAAAAATTGTTGTTAGCAGGGGAGTTGGTGCTGCTGTGGCTGACAAAAAATTGGTAGATCACGCCTTGGATGAATTGACCTTAATTACAGGACAAAAGGCCATATCAACCATGTCAAAAAAGGATGTGGCAGCGTTTAAACTCAGAAAGGGAATGCCCATAGGGGCCAAAGTTACCCTAAGAGGTGAACGCATGTATGAATTTTTAGACAGGTTAGTAACAACTGCTTTACCAAGGGTAAGAGATTTTCAGGGAATTAGAGCGACAGGTTTTGATGGAAGAGGAAATTACAACCTTGGCGTAACTGAGCAGATTATATTCCCGGAAATTAATATTGATAAGATCAATAGGATTAATGGAATGGATATCACGTTTGTAACAAGTGCCGATACAGATAAAGAAGCAAAATCATTGTTAACCGAATTGGGATTACCTTTTAAAAAGAATTAGTATGGCTAAAGAATCAATGAAAGCCCGGGAAAGAAAAAGGGCAAAGGCTGTAGCAAAATACGCTGAAAAGAGAAAAGCTTTGAAAGAAGCCGGAGACTATGAAGCTTTGCAAAAACTGCCAAAAAATGCTTCTCCTATTCGTATGCACAATAGATGTAAACTGACGGGTAGACCTAAGGGGTATATGAGAACTTTTGGTATTTCACGTGTAATGTTCAGGGAAATGGCTAACAAAGGTTTGATCCCAGGAGTTAAAAAAGCAAGTTGGTAATCCAATATAATAGTTAAGAAGATGGTTACAGATCCAATATCAGATTATTTAACAAGAATTAGAAACGCCAGTAGAGCGGGTCATAGAGTAGTTGAGATTCCTGCTTCTAATTTGAAAAAAGAAGTAACTAAAATATTATTCGATCAAGGATATATTTTGAGTTATAAATTTGAAGAGAGCAAGGTCCAGGGCATTATTAAAATAGCTCTGAAATATGATAGGTTGACCAAAGAACCGGTGATAAGAAAGATCCAGCGCATAAGTACGCCAGGTCTTAGAAAATATGCCAGTTCCGGAGATATGCCCAGGGTTCTAAATGGCCTTGGAATAGCAATTGTGTCTACTTCTCATGGAGTTATGACAAGCAAGCAGGCTCAGCGAGATAATGTTGGTGGCGAAGTTTTATGCTACGTTTATTAAGAAATAAAGAAATAGGAAAATGTCTAGAATAGGTAACAATCCAATAGAGATTCCGGAAGGAGCCACAGTTGAAGTACAGGATAATACAATTACTGTAAAGGGGAAGTTGGGTGAATTAACTCAGGAATATTCAGGGGTTTCCATAAAAGCAGAAGATGGTCAGGTTGTGGTGACAAGACCTTCTGAATCTAAAGAGCATAAAGCCAAACATGGGCTTTACAGATCTTTGATTTCCAATATGATATTGGGAGTGACCAATGGATGGTCAAAAGAGCTTGAATTGGTTGGTGTTGGTTACAGAGCCACTAACCAGGGTCAAAAGTTAGATTTGGCACTGGGATTCTCACATAATATTGTGCTGAATTTAGCTCCTGAAGTTAAAGTTGAGACTATTTCTGAGAAAGGTAAAACCCAATTATAAAGCTTAGCTCGCATGACAAGCAATTGGTTGGCCAAATTGCGGCTAAAATAAGAGCATTCCGCAAACCAGAACCTTACAAAGGAAAAGGTATAAAATTTGTCGGAGAACAATTAAGAAGAAAAGCCGGTAAATCCGCTTAAGAATTGAATTATGGGATTATCAAAAACTGAAAGAAGAGAGCGTATTAGAAAAAGGATTAGAAAAGTATCCTTTGGTACTGCTGAGAGACCAAGATTATCTGTTTTTAGGAGCAATAAAGATATTTATGCCCAACTAATTGATGATAATAAAGGGACTACGCTTGTTGCGGCTTCATCACGGGATAAAGAACTAAGTAAAGCCAAAGGTACCAAGACTGAGATTGCCAAGCTTGTGGGTAAAACGGTAGCTGAAAAGGCTATTAAATCCGGAATAGAAGCAGTTGCTTTTGATCGGGGTGGCAATTTATATCATGGAAGAGTTAAATCATTGGCTGAAGGCGCCAGAGAAGCTGGTCTAAAATTTTAATAGAAAATATGTTCGGGAAATACAAAAATGTAGAAACTGTAAAACCGGGAGGTCTTGAACTCAAAGACAGATTGGTTGGTGTTCAAAGAGTTACCAAAGTAACTAAAGGTGGTAGAGCTTTTGGTTTTTCTGCAATCGTGGTTGTGGGTGATGAGAATGGTGTCGTAGGTCATGGACTTGGTAAGTCAAAAGAAGTTGCTACCGCTATAGCCAAGGCTATTGAGGATGCTAAAAAGAACTTAATTAGAATACCACTTAGTAAGGCAACTGTGCCACATGAGCAGAAAGGAAAGTTTGGAGGAGCACGCGTATATATTCAGCCTGCTTCCCATGGTACAGGTGTAATTGCAGGAGGTGCTGTTAGGGCCGTATTGGAATCAGTTGGGGTGCAAGACGTTTTATCTAAGTCTCAGGGGTCTTCTAACCCGCACAATGTGGTTAAGGCCACATTCGACGCTTTGCTTCAATTACGTGACGCCAGGACGGTAGCAAAACAAAGAGGTGTTTCGTTGGAAAAAGTCTTTAAAGGATAAGTAGTAAGGGTATGGCAAAGATTAAAGTTAAGCAGGTAAGAAGTAGCATTAAAAGGCCTCAGAATCAGAAAAGAACACTGGAGGCACTTGGATTGCACAGGATTGGTCATGTTGTCGAGCATGAAAATACACCCAATATTATGGGTATGATCAACAAAGTTAAACACTTAGTTTCTACAGAAGAAGCTTAAAATATAGTTGTAATGAATTTAGGGAATTTAAAACCAGCCAAAGGGTCTGTTCATAAAGCCGGGAAAACCATAGGTCGAGGCCAGGGTTCTGGCAAAGGTGGTACAGCAACAAGAGGGCATAAAGGTGCTAAATCGAGATCTGGTTATTCCAGGAAGATCGGTTTTGAAGGAGGTCAAATGCCTTTACAAAGACGAGTACCCAAATTTGGTTTTACCAACATTAACAGAAAAGAATATCAGGGCATAAATCTTAATAAACTTCAGGAACTGGCAGACAAAGGACTGGTTAAAAAAACAGTCACTCTTAAAGATCTTGTAGATAACGGAATGGCTCATAAAAACGATTTGGTTAAGATACTGGGCGGTGGCGAATTAAAGGCACCTCTTAAAATAACCGTTCATAAATTTACTGCAACTGCGAAAGCTGCTATTGAAGCCGCAGGAGGTGAAGCAATAAATTTATAAGTAAAGAAGGCTATGAAGAAATTTTTTGAGGTTATTTCAAATATCTGGAAAATTGAAGAACTAAGGAACAGAATTATTGTTACCCTTGGTTTGTTGCTTGTGTATCGTTTTGGTGCTCAGGTAGTTCTTCCCGGTATTGATACTTCTCAATTGGCAGAATTATCTTCAAATACAGAACAAGGTATTTTGGGTATTTTAAATGCCTTTACCGGTGGCGCATTTGCTAATGCTTCGGTATTTGCTCTTGGAATTATGCCTTATATCTCGGCCTCTATTGTAGTTCAATTAATGGGGATCGCCGTGCCTTATCTTCAAAAATTAGATAAGGAAGGTGAAAGTGGGAGAAAGACAAAGAACCAGATTACAAGATGGCTTACTATTGGTATCTGTGTCGTTCAGGCCCCTGCCTACCTTTATAGTCTAAGTGCACTTGGTGTTCCAGATAGTGCATTTATTTTGGGTAAAGGCTTGAATTTTATTGTGCCAGCTGTAATTATCCTGGTAACAGGTTGTGTTTTTGCCATGTGGTTAGGAGAAAAAATTACTGATAAAGGTATTGGAAATGGTATTTCCCTGCTTATTATGATAGGAATTATAGCCACTATGCCACAATCTTTTGTTCAGGAATTTATTTCCAGAACGGCCAATAATACAGGAGGACTAATGTTTATGCTTATTGAAGTTATTCTTTGGTTTCTTGTTATTCTGGCGAGTGTTCTCTTGGTCATGGCTACGAGGAGAATACCGGTTCAATATGCAAGGAGGACTGCTTCGGGTGGATATGAAAAAAATATCGCCGGTTCAAGGCAATACATTCCTTTGAAATTAAATGCCTCGGGTGTAATGCCTATAATTTTTGCACAGGCTATTATGTTTGCGCCGGGCTTATTAGGAAGAACTTTTAATAATACGGCAGTTGGTCAATGGATGGAAGTACAGTTTCAGGATATTTTTGGTCTGGCTTATAACATCTTATTTGGCTTGCTGATTATAATATTTACATATTTCTATACTGCCATTACAGTACCCACGAATAAAATGGCTGATGATTTAAAAAGAAGCGGTGGTTTTATACCAGGTATTAGACCTGGCAAAGAGACCGGTGATTTTCTAGACAAAATAATGTCATTAATTACTTTACCGGGATCCGTTTTCCTAGCCCTGTTAGCAGTATTGCCTGCCGTAGTGGTTAAGTTAATGGATATTCAGGCTGGATGGGCTTTATTTTATGGCGGTACATCACTATTAATCATGGTAGGGGTGGCAATTGATACTGTGCAGCAGGTAAACAGTTATTTGTTGAACAGACATTATGATGGATTAATGAAATCAGGTAAAAACAGAAAAGTTGCATAAGTTATGGCTAAGCAAGCACCCATAGAACAAGACGGTAGCATAATAGAGGCTTTATCCAATGCAATGTTTCGGGTAGAACTTGAAAACGGGCATGTGGTTACTGCTCATATTTCCGGGAAGATGCGTATGCATTATATAAAATTGTTACCCGGGGATAAAGTAAAACTGGAAATGAGCCCATACGATTTAACAAAGGCGAGAATTACATATAGATACTAACAAAGACAGAATGAAAGTTAGAGCATCCATAAAGAAAAGAAGTGCCGACTGCAAAATAGTACGCAGAAAAGGCAGATTGTACGTAATCAACAAAAAGAATCCTAGATTCAAACAAAGACAAGGGTAATTATGGCAAGAATTGCAGGTGTAGATATACCAAAACAAAAAAGAGGTGTCATAGCGCTTACCTATATATTTGGTATCGGTAAAAGCAGGGCACAAGAGATATTAGAGAAAGCCCAGGTAAATCAGGATAGCAAGGTATCTGACTGGAACGATGATGAAATTGGTCGTATTCGGGATGCTGTTTCCTCCTATAAAATTGAAGGAGAACTTCGTTCTGAAAATCAATTGAATATTAAGCGTCTGATGGATATTGGCTGTTACAGAGGGATCCGCCACAGATCTGGACTACCTCTTAGGGGTCAAAGGACTAAAAATAATTCCAGGACCAGGAAAGGAAAAAGAAAAACGGTTGCAAATAAGAAAAAAGCAACTAAATAATTAGCATAATATGGCAAAGACAAGTACCAAAGGAGCTAAAAAGCGCAAGGTAATCGTTGAATCGGCTGGTGAAGCCCATGTAACGGCTTCCTTTAATAACATAATAATTTCTTTGACCAACAAAAAAGGCGATGTTATTTCATGGTCTTCTGCGGGTAAAATGGGATTCAGAGGTTCTAAAAAGAATACTCCTTATGCTGCTCAGGTAGCAGCCGAAGAATGTTGTAAGGTAGCCCATGAAGCAGGATTAAGAAAGGTAAAAGTTTATGTAAAGGGACCAGGCAACGGAAGAGAATCTGCAATTCGTTCAATTCACAATGCCGGTATTGAAGTTACAGAAATTATAGATGTAACACCACTGCCGCATAATGGTTGTCGACCACCCAAGAGAAGAAGAGTTTAATTAAGTTTCAATTTTTATAAAAGGTTAATTCACAGGAAGTGCTATTACGATTATCGAAGGATAAGCCTTAATTCATAATCACACTTCCAAATTAAAAGAAGATGGCAAGATATACAGGACCTAAATCAAAGATCGCACGTAAATTCGGCGAAGCAATTTTCGGAGACGACAAAGCTTTCGAGAAAAAAAACTATCCCCCGGGACAACACGGTAATAACAGACGTCGTGGTAAGAAATCTGAGTATGCTATTCAGTTAATGGAAAAGCAGAAAGCAAAATACACCTATGGTATTCTGGAGAGACAATTCAGAAACCTTTTTGCAAAAGCAAACAGGAGCAAAGGTGTTACCGGTGAGGTACTTCTTCAATTGTGTGAAGCGCGTTTAGATAACGTGGTTTACAGAATGGGGATTGCAAATTCCAGAAGAGGTGCAAGACAATTAGTGTCTCACAGGCACATTACTGTTAACGGGGAATTGGTGAATATTCCATCTTATTCCTTGAAAGCGGGTGATGTTGTAGGTGTGAGAGAAAAATCAAAATCACTTCAGGCCATACAAGATGCGCTTAGCGCAAATAGCAGTGTGTATGAATGGTTGACATGGAATAATGATAAAATGGAAGGAAATTTTGTTTCCATACCAGAAAGAATTCAGATTCCTGAGAATATCAAAGAACAATTAATCGTGGAGTTATACTCTAAATAAAAACATCACAAATCCGACTATGGCATTATTAAATTTTCAGAAGCCCGATAAAGTTATAATGATTGATTCTTCAGATTTGGAAGGCAAATTTGAATTTCGCCCTTTGGAACCTGGTTATGGTTTGACTGTTGGGAACGCCTTACGGAGGGTATTGCTTTCTTCTTTGGAAGGATTTGCAATTACATCCGTTAGAATAGATAAAGTAGAGCATGAATTTTCGGTTATTGAAGGTGTAGTGGAAGATGTTACCGAAATCATCCTAAACCTAAAACAAGTTCGATTTAAAAGACAAATTGAAGATGTTAATGAGGAAACTGTTTCCATATCTGTAAGTGGTAAGGAACAGCTTACCGCAGGAGATTTTCAAAAATTTATCTCTGGATATCAAGTGTTGAACCCGGATCTGGTTATTTGTAATATGGATCCTAAGGTGAGCATAAATATGGAGATCATCATTGAAAAAGGTCGTGGTTATGTACCGGCAGAAGAAAATAAAAAGTCTAATGCCCCTTTGGGAAGTATCGCTGTTGATTCAATTTTTACCCCGGTAAAAAATGTAAAATACAGTATTGAAAACTTCCGTGTTGAGCAAAAAACAGACTATGAGAAATTGATATTTGAGATCGTTACCGATGGCTCTATTCATCCAAAAGATGCATTGACAGAAGCAGCTAAAGTACTGATACATCATTTCATGTTGTTTTCGGATGAGCGCATCACTCTTGAAGCTGATGAAAT
>JABDPH010000404.1 GCA_013042925.1 Eudoraea sp. | reverse complement strand
GTAGATGTAGATGGAAATGGTGAACCTTTGGATATCTGGAGACTTTTACCACAAACCCGAATTTTAAATCAAGGATTGCTTCAATACAATTATGACTTTACGTTTCTGGATGTACTTCTCTTTTTAGAATCTGATTTCGACCTTGGAACCCTGTCTCCGGGAGATACGGATAACCAGGTATTCAGAATAGCAATTGTTCCTGCGGAATTTGCTCAATCCTCAAAAATGGATACTTCGAATATTGAGGAAGTGATGAGTAGCTTGAATGTTAGGGAAATTGATATTAACAGAATAAAATTGTAGTAGGAATAGAAATAAATAAAATTGATCCCTGTATTAATCATGCAGGGATTTTTTTATGAAGTTATGCTTAACTTTGAAAGGTTTTGAATTCAAAACCGTCAAAAAAAATTGAAAAAGAAAAAATATTAAACCATGAAAAAGTATGTATGTATCATCCTGTTGATTGCTGCGGGATGTAAAGGGGTTTCACAGGACAAAGAAATAAGTACTGTAGATGCAGAAGAAAAAACAGAAACATTTAAAATAGTTAAATCTGAACAAGAATGGCGTGAAGAACTTACAGACATGCAATTCTATATTCTCAGAAAGGCCGGAACTGAAAATGCGGGTTCCAGTGAGCTATTAAATAATAAAAAAGCAGGCACATACGTCTGCGCCGGCTGTGGAACGGCTTTGTTTAAAAGTGAAAACAAATTTGATTCCGGAAGTGGCTGGCCAAGTTTCGACAGGGAAATTGAGGGTAATGTGGCCTATGATGTGGATTACAAAATTGGTTATAAAAGAACAGAAGAGCATTGTGCTGTTTGCGGTGGCCACCTGGGCCATGTCTTTGAAGATGGCCCGCGGGAAACTACAGGTCTGAGACATTGCATTAACGGAGCCGCTCTGCGATTCGTTCCTGCCCAAAAATAGACCTCTGCTTGCTTAATAATAGATACTATCAGAATTCAATATCGGAATTGAAATAAATGAATTTACAGGCAGCGTACTTAAAAAGTTTACTATTTGAATGCCAGCGCTATAAATCCCTTGGCGACAAAACATTTGTTCAACTCAATGATGCGGACATACATTGGAAATACGAAAGCACAGGTAACAGTATTGCGGTAATCGTAAAACATTTATCGGGCAATATGTTGAGCAGATGGACCAACTTCTTTTCTGAGGATGGTGAAAAAACCTGGAGAAACAGGGACTCAGAATTTGAGGATACATACAAAACAAAAGAGGAAATGCTTGTTGCATGGGAAAAAGGTTGGAATTGCTTCTATGACGCCATTCAGGAAATAAACGAAGAGAATTTTGAGAAAACGATCAAAATCAGAAATGAACCGCACTCAATACTACAGGCTTTAAACCGGCAATTGGCTCATTATTCCTATCATATTGGTCAAATTGTACTACTCGGCAAGACTATAAAGGGGGAAAATTGGGTATCTCTCTCTATACCAAAAGGCCAATCAAAGGCTTTTAACCTGGTAAAATTTAAGGATTAATTTAAGAATCTTAAGGAAGTTCAAAAGCTTTCAATTTGGTTTTGTAACTTTGCGACCTCATAAAATTGAATCACAAAAAATACTGGAATGGGCAAATTCGATATTATTGTTTTAGGAAGTGGACCTGGAGGTTATGTAACCGCAATTAGGGCATCACAACTTGGATTTAAAACGGCTATTATTGAGAAAGAGAATCTTGGCGGTGTATGTTTAAATTGGGGATGTATCCCAACTAAAGCTTTATTAAAATCGGCCCAGGTATTTGAATATTTACAGCATGCATCCGACTATGGGCTTAAAGCAGATGGTGTAGATAAAGATTTTGATGCAGTTGTAAAACGAAGCAGGAATGTGGCAGATGGAATGAGCAAGGGAGTTCAATTTCTTATGAAGAAGAATAAAATTGAAGTCATTAATGGATTTGGAAAGTTGGCCCCGGGAAAGAAGGTCATTGTAACAGACGCTGAAGGTAAGGATACTGAGCACAGCGCAGACCATATAATAATTGCCACTGGCGCAAGAAGCAGGGAACTGCCCGCTTTACCTCAGGACGGGAAGAAAATTATTGGTTACCGAAAAGCAATGACTCTGGAGAAACAACCCAAGAAAATGATTGTTGTGGGAAGTGGAGCAATCGGAATTGAATTTGCTTACTTCTATAATGCCATGGGAACTGAAGTAACAGTAGTCGAATTTTTGCCAAATATTGTTCCTGTAGAAGATGAAGAAGTTTCTAAACAGCTAGAACGCAGCTTTAAGAAGGCAGGTGTTAAAATTAAAACATCATCCGAAGTCACCCATGTGGATACCTCAGGAGATGGGGTTAAAGCTACCGTAAAAACCGCCAAAGGAGAAGAAATTCTGGAGGCCGATATCGTTCTTTCCGCTGTAGGTATTAAATCAAATATTGAAAATATAGGTCTGGAAGAAGTAGGTATTGCTACGGACAGGGATAAAATTATTGTGAATGATTTCTACCTGACCAACATTCCGGGTTATTATGCCATTGGCGATGTTACTCCCGGTCAGGCTCTGGCACATGTTGCTTCTGCCGAAGGTATCCTTTGTGTGGAAAAGATAGCCGGGATGCATGTAGAAGCTTTAGACTATGGGAATATTCCCGGTTGCACCTATTGCATGCCCGAAGTTGCTTCGGTTGGCCTTACAGAAAAACAAGCCAAAGAAAAGGGATATGAACTAAAAGTTGGAAAATTCCCTTTCTCTGCAAGTGGTAAGGCAAAAGCTTCGGGAAATGCCGATGGTTTTGTTAAAGTGATTTTTGACGCAAAGTATGGCGAATGGCTAGGTTGTCATATGATTGGTGCCGGGGTAACAGATATGATAGCAGAAGCGGTTGTGGCTCGAAAATTAGAGACAACAGGACATGAAATCCTTAAGGCAGTTCATCCGCATCCTACAATGAGTGAGGCGGTAATGGAAGCAGTTGCCGAGGCCTATGATGAAGTTATTCACCTCTAAGTCCTCAATTAAAAAAAGAAAAAAATGCTTAAAATATTTCGCCTGAGTGCTATACTGGAAGGTATTTCCTATTTACTTTTATTTAGTTTAAGTATGCCTTTAAAGTATTGGGCAAACATCTCTGAACCCAATATTTATATTGGTTATGTGCATGGATTCCTGTTTATAGCCTATTTAATTTTGGCCGTATTTTTTGCAGTGGAAAGAAAAATAGCGCCTAAAAAAGGAATTATGCTGGTATTGGCCTCGCTTTTGCCCTTTGGCACGTTCTATATGGATCGGCATTACCTGAAACCGCTTTCAGCTTCATAAAAAACTCCGGATTGCCAACTCATAGCTTTGTAAACCAAATCCCAATATAACACCTTTAGCCCCGGGTGAGATATAGGATACATGCCTGAAATCTTCGCGTTGATGTGTATTGGAAATATGCACCTCTACAACCGGTGTATTTATAGCCTTAACAGCATCCCCCAATCCTACAGAGGTATGGGTATAAGCCGCAGCGTTTAAGATTATCCCATCATATGAAAAGCCTACCTCCTGGATTTTATCTATTAATGCTCCCTCAATATTTGACTGGTAGTATTCTAATTCTAAATCCTTGAATTTGGACTGTAAATCAGCGAAGTATGATTCAAATGTTTTACCGCCATAAATTTCAGGTTCTCTTTTCCCCAGAAGGTTAAGGTTTGGCCCGTTAATAATTATAATTTTCATAGGGTTAAAAGTAATAAAATGTAAAGTGCAAAAAAAGCGGAAGATATTCCTCCGCTTATTCAAAGAAGTTTGGTCAAAAAATTAATTTTATTCTATGACATATCTGAAACCAAGTCCAAACCTTGCCGCTTCGCTGCCTCCTGAATCAAAACTTATATACGGTCTCCAATCAAGAGAAAAGCTTAAGGGTACATTATTTAATTTATAATCCAGACCTACCATAGGTTTTAATCCAACATCAGAATTTCCACTGCCTAATAAAAAAGCTGGTCCACCACCAGCAAACCATTGAAGGCCATCGGCTCCAGAAAATTGTCCATGATATTGATACAAGAGATTAATTGCAGTTATATTGTCTCCAAAAAGTACTTCAGCCATACCGGCATGATTTTCACTAAAAAAATATTTCCCCGAAGGGCCAACAAGTGTTGATCCGTTGCCAAAATCAAGACCAACACCAACTGCAGCCAGGTAATCCTGGGCATTTGTATTTATGGCATAAAATGTCATTAGAAACAAAATAAAAACATTGATTTTTTTCATGTTGAAAAATTTAGGTTTATTAAGAGTTCAAAGATAAAAATCTATAACTACATGAACAGTGATTTAAGCACATTTTCGCTTAATAAAAGCCCTGAACTTTAAAATACAATAAACAAGCAATATCTTTATAGCATGAACTGGAAGCAGGCTCAAACAGATTATGAATATTATTTGAAGATAGAACGTGGTTTGGCAGCCAATTCCATCTCCAATTATTTAAGGGATGTAGAAAAACTAAGACTATTCCTTACCAATAAAGGAATAGAAGAAACTCCTGTATCCCTGGATCGTGAAACGCTGCAACTTTTTATATATGAAGTTGCCAAGGAAGTAGGCCCCAGGTCACAGGCGCGCATAATATCAGGGCTTAAAAGTTTTTTTAATTATTTAGTTTTCGAGGATTACCGAAAAGATACTCCTTTAG
>JABDPH010000403.1 GCA_013042925.1 Eudoraea sp. | reverse complement strand
TTAGATGTCCTGTAAACAAAGGAATTCGTTATACTGGTGGAGGGATTAATAAATATTTCAAACCCAAAATTGTTATTAAATCCTTTCCTTTCTCTTTGGTAATCACGGATTTCATCCTGAAAACTATTTGTACTTCCATCAGGATTGAAATTTTCCTGCTCAAAAAGCGCATTACCTGGAGCATTTCTGTATCTGTATGTTGTATTTATAAAAAAATTAAATTTCTTCCGTCTCAGATTTAGACTGAGTGCCCCTCCATAATTATCAGGATAGCCGGCAAATAGATTGACAGATCCGTTTAAACCAGAATTTTTTCCTTGTTTGAGAATTATGTTAATGATACCACCTGTGCCTTCAGCATCATAACGCGCTGATGGATTTGTTATAACTTCAACTTTTTCTATAGTTTCTGCCGGTAGTTGCTGCAGTGTTTCAGGATTAATTCCCGATAAGGCAGAAGGCTTCCCATTGATCAATATCCTTACACTTTCATTTCCTCTCAAGCTAATATTGCCTTCAACATCTACTGTTACAGATGGGATATTGTCTAAAACATCAGTAACAGAGCCCCCTCTTACCGTAAGATCTTGCCCTACATTGTATATTTTCTTGTCAAGACGTAGTTCTATTGTGGTCCTTTCACCAAGGACTTCTACTTCTTCTAATTGCTCAGCATCAATTTGTAATTCTATGGTTCCCAGATCTGTCGATTCTCGCAGGTTTTGGTCTTTGAATTCATAGGTTTTGTAAGAAATATATTCGATCCTTATGTTATATTGGCCGGGCAAAGCTTCCACAATAAACTCGCCTTTGGCGTCAGTTAACCCGCCTGTAACACGTTCCGGATTTCGTATTGATTGTAGAATTAAGGTAGCATATTCAAGGGGTTCACCGGTTTCTGAATCAATAACTTTTCCGCTAATTTTAATTGGATCTGGTCTCTGAGAGTGCACACTCAAATGGTTAAATAAACAAATTAGACCAATTAATATTCTAATTTGGTAAGTAACCATCTTTCTCCTGGTTATTCTTTCTATTAAATTTATATTCTGAAGATTATATTGACCCATATTTATAAATCGTGACTTAGAAATATTTCTTCCTGATCCAAAGTTGGGACAAAAAACTAAAGACCAGAAACAATCTTCTTTAAACGACGTAAGGATTCCAGTGAACGGCAAGTTTGCGCCTTAGAGCAAATTATTCGTATGATAAAGCAGGGCAGGTTAGAAGTATTAAGAGAGGGTATAAAAGTCGGTAAATGAGAATAAAATAAGACTGCTTGATGCAAGCTTATATTTGGGTAACCAACTTTTTTCTATTTGCTTTTTGGGTATGTAAAAAAATAAGGGCTATTGAACTTAGTTCTCTAAATCTTCAGATTTCCCTTTATCCTTCTTTTTCTTTTGCTTTTTCTTTTGCTTTTTTACTTTTTTATACCCTTGCTTTTGGAGTTCAACTAATTTATTGAATTTATCCTCCGGAAGACCAGCTTGCAATTCTTCTTTTTGATTTTTACGTATTTTTTCAGCAGCTTCTTTTGTCTTCTCAGGCGGTAACTTTAAAATTTGAAGTTCAATACTCTGTTGTACATACTTTGTAAGGATAGAAGAGACTACAGCCGTCTCAAAGTCATTTAGTTCTATAGCCTCGATTATTCTTGGCATTTCCCTATTTACTATTTCTTCTGCGGTAAGATTTTCAGGTTTTCGTTCAGGTTCGGGGGAGCGTGGTATTACACTCTGCCGGCCACGGTTATATTGATTATTATATCCATTATTATAACCGTATTGGGCATTAGCTATGGGGATTACTGCCAAAAGCAAAAGGACTATTACAAAATATTTAAAATTCAACTTCATTACTGTCATTTTTCATTCAAATTAAACCAGGGATTTTAGCTTTGTACTTAAATCATTGTTTAGGGTATTGATCCATTTGACAAAATTATAATATTATTATCATAATTTAAGAAAGGATCATAAATTTTTCTACCACTACTTCAACAATTCAATTATTTTTTTGGATGGCCTGCCAATAACGGCTTTATCTCCTTTAATTACTATTGGGCGTTCAATTAATTTGGGATATTCCAGCATTGCATCAATAATTTGATCGTCGGATAAGTTTTCACCTTTGAATTTTTCTTTCCAGATTGCTTCATTTTTGCGAACTAACTGTTCAGGACTCAAAGTCAGATATTCTAGGACTTTGCGTAACTCATCCTTAGAGGGAACTTCTTCAAGATAGTTGATAATTTCAAAATCCTTCCCTGAAGATTCAACTAAAGCCAAACCCTCCCGGGATTTACGACATCTTGGATTGTGGTAGATTTTTATCATTATTGTCTTTTTCTTTTCTATCGTTATACCAGATTTTCTAAACTTCCTTTTGCCCCATGGCCATTAGGTAGGCCTTTAAAAATTCATCAATTTGCCCATCCATTACTGCATCTATATTACCTGTTTCTCTTCCTGTACGAACGTCTTTTACTAATTTATAAGGGTGCATGACATAATTTCTTATCTGCGACCCCCATTCTATCTTCATTTTTGAAGATTCTATTTCGCTGCGGGCTTCTTGTTTTTTGCGCAACTCAATCTCATATAGTTGAGACTTAAGCATTTTAAGCGCAGTAGCTCTGTTATCGTGCTGCGACCTGGAATCAGAACATGAAATTTGAATGCCGGTGGGCTTATGTACCAATTGTACTTTTGTTTCTACCTTATTTACATTCTGTCCGCCAGCTCCACTAGATCTGGAAGTAGTAATTTCAATATCCGATGGGTTTATTTCTATTTCAATACTATCATCAACCAATGGATATACGTACACTGATGCAAAAGAGGTATGCCGTTTGGCATTGCTGTCGAATGGGGAAATACGCACCAGTCTGTGAACACCGTTTTCTCCTTTCAGCCAGCCAAATGCATATTCACCATCAATTTCTAAGGTAACTGTTTTAATACCTGCTACATCGCCTTCCTGATAATTCAGTTCCTTAATCTTGTAACCATTTTTTTCACTCCACATTATGTACATCCTCATGAGCATGGCAGCCCAGTCACAGCTTTCAGTTCCTCCGGCACCAGCAGTAATTTGAAGAACTGCGGTCATATTATCTCCTTCTTCAGAGAGCATGTTTCTGAATTCAAGATTTTCTATAGCCTCTAAGGTAATATTGTATTGATTGGTTACTTCTTCATCGGATACTTCCCCTTCCTTAACAAATTCCAAAAAAATTTCCAGGTCATTCACAAAACCTTCTGCTGCCTTGAAATCTGAAACCCATTTTTTTTTGGATTGTACAAGTTTCATTTGCTGCTGTGCTTTTTGTGGATCGTCCCAAAAATCCGGAGCAAGGGTTTTTTCTTCTTCGTTTTCTATTTCTATTAGTTTGGCATCTATGTCAAAGATACCTCCTCAACGCGCCAAGGCGTTCTATAAGATCTTTCTGCTGATCTGTTGTTACCATCAAAAAAAATTTTCAGTCAAAAATAACAATCTTTTATTTGGTATTTGTTGATTTTTAAGTCAATTGCTCTTATTGCTGCTGCTGTTGAGCAACAACCTGCACGGAATGTTTGGTTTTATTTTTTCCACTTGCGTAAACTACTCCTTTTAATGGAGAACAATCATTATAATCTTTTCCATGTGAGACTTTAATATGGTTGTCATTGGCAATTAAGTTATTCGTTGGATCAAAGCCAAACCAACCTATGCCGGGAACATAAGCTTCGCTCCAGGCATGCATTTGTGAATCTCCAAAATATCCATTTCCCTGATGCAGATAACCCGAAACATACCTAGCAGGGATTTCATTTTGTTTTGCTAAAGCACAAAACAAATGGGCAAAATCCTGACAAACCCCACGTCTGTTGCTTATAATTTCTGTCAGAGTAGTATTCACATCCGTAGCATTGGTTGTGTAATAGAGGTGATTAAAAACCCACTGATTGAGATCCTGAAGGTTTTCAAAAATAGATTTGGATCCATTAAAACTGAATATTTTACCATGACTTGACGGTATGGCCGTAAAATGCGTTGTTCTTAGAAAAGGTTCAAAGTCCACTTTAAATTCCAATTCCTGAACTTTTTTATAAGCCTGTTCCCTGCTAAGCTCATCTGTAAAATCAAAAGGGTTAACCTTCTTTTTTATCAAACTGAAATTGGCTTCAAAAGAAATGTCTTTAAACTTTTCCCTTGGTTGCACACGGATAGTTTTAAAACCATAACCGTTTAAGGAATCCTCATTAATAGCATGAACGGAGTTTTTAAAATCTATTTTGATATGAGTTTGTGTATCATTCTCCTCAGGAATGATCAGGAATTGCCAGTGCGCGTCTGCTATCCATGTATCATAATGGTTTTCAGCGCTATAAACAATGGAATATTTTAATGACATAAGTATTATATAGTCGTACTAAGGTAGGTGATAGAAAATCATTTTAGTAGTTGAAATACTCCTTTTCCATTTTTGTGCTTATTTGCACCAGGCTACTAAGTATATCTTCAATAAAATTCTGAATATCCCCTTCAATTTCTTCAATGTGTTTATATTCATATTCCGATCTTACTTTACCAACCAGGAATGCCGTAGCATTTTTATTGTAGTGTTTGCTTGTGTCCAAATCCCTTATATGTTTATAAACCTGGTTCAGGCTATTCATAATAGATCTTGGGCAGTTTGGGTTTAAAATCAAGAATTCCAAAGTTGAGATACTGTTCGGGGGTTTTTTATACAACCGTCTCATCATATCATAAGATTCGGCGCATTTTAACAAGGTAGTCCATTCAAAACTATTGCTGAACTTATCACCATAGCTTCCCTGAGCTTCCAAAGCGTCGCGATATTTGGCATTTATCATTCGAATAATCTGCGTAGCTCTTTCAATATTTACGCCCATCATTATTATCGCATAAGCTTCATTGTGCAATAATGTACCGCGAATTTTACCACGTAAAACAGCTGTCATTTCAGTAACATTTGTAGTAAAGTCATGCAGACCATTTTTCACAAGAACAGCGGGATCATAGTTAATTATAAAATGATAAAATTTATTTATGGACTCATATAGTC
>JABDPH010000402.1 GCA_013042925.1 Eudoraea sp. | reverse complement strand
AATAATATTAGTGGCATCTAAACGTCCGCCCAGACCCACTTCGATTATTGCAATGGATACCTTCTTCCGCGAAAAATAATCAAATGCCATTCCCACAGACATTTCAAAAAAAGACAGTTTATTCTTTTCCAAAAATAACTTATGCTTGTCAATAAATTCTATAACACTCCGTTCACTAATAGGTTTACCATTAATCTTAATTCGCTCCCTGAAGTCCTTCATATGGGGGGAGGTATACAGCCCCACTTTATAACCAGCTTCCTGCAATATAGAAGCCAGCATATGGCTGCTGGAACCCTTACCATTTGTTCCTGCCACATGAATACTCTTAAAATTTAAATGCGGGTTTTTTAAGTGTGCCGCCAAGGACTGGCTATTCTCTAATTTGCCATTGTACGCTTTTTGCCCCTTTTGCTGATACATTGGAAGTTGCGCGAACATCCAATCAAGGGTTTCCTTATAGGTCATGTATTATTCCCCTAATTTAAAGTTGACAACAACAAAACCTATCTGTTGGCTGGGAGCCTTGGAATCCAGATTCCATTTGTGCAGAAATGCTGTTTTCCTTGCAGGCTCTAACAAGCAGGGATCGTTATTGGTCGTACCCTTCACTCCTGGAGTGGCATCGATTACTTTACCATTTCTATCTACAGTAATTTTAACAACTACTCTTCCCTCTTCATTACAATCTTGTTGCACTTTACCCTTACTAACCAAAGAGCGGCCACTTAGACCATATCCACCGGTTCCGCTACCGGATCCAGGATCGCCATAATAGCTGGTGGCATAAGGGTCTCCATCTGGTTGTCCTTTATCTCCCGGTCTATTGTCGTCTCCTTCACCACCCTGAATTTCGCCATCAGATTTATTTAAACCACCCATAAGTTCATCGAGCTTTTTCTTTTTGGCTTCCTTTTCCCGTTGGGCTTTCTCTTCAACAGCCTTTTGTTCCCTGGCCAGTTTTTCTGCTTCTGCCTGTTTTTTCCTTGCCGCTTCTTCCGCTTCACGCTTGGCAGCTTCCTGTTGTTTAATTCTTATAGATTCTTCATCTTCCTGAGTAAGCACTTTTTCAGTAGCTTTTTCGGTAAGATCTTCCTCAGCTACTTCTTCAGGCTGCGCAGCAGTTTTTTCTTCAACTACTTCCTCCTCTTGCTCTTCCACCGGTTCTGCAGGTTGGGATTTTATCTTTTTTATGGGTTGCTCCTCCCCCATACCAAATTCCATCGCCCCAAAATTAACAGTGATCCCATTCTCAATAGGTGGATCCATATAAGTGAGGCCAATATAAAAAAGTAAAAGGAGGAGTACACTTAGCAAAATAGTTGTAAGCGTAAATGATTTTTTCTTGTGTTCTGTGTCTAAAAATGGCATTAATTTGGCCGCACAGCCAGGATCACTTTATAACTATTTCTATTGGCAATATCCATTACGTTAACCGCTTCTTTAATGGCTACGCTTTCTTCTGCCCTAAGAATAATAGTGGGTTTCTCCTGACCTTCAAGTGCTTTTTTTAGTTCAATTTCAATATATTCTCCGTTAATTCTCTCGCTATTCACAAAATATTCAAGATTCTTATTAATCGTAACTGATACATTTTGGGTATTGGTAGATTTTCCCTTAGCCTTTGGCAAAAGCAGATCCAAAGCATTGGGTGAATTAGCCGTTAGCATAAAGAAAATCAGCAGCAGAAAAACAATGTCGGTCATTGAGGACATGCTGAATTCCGGGCTAATCTTATTTCTTCCTTTAATTTTCATAAGGCTGTCTTAAACAGGTTCGTTGAGTAAATCAAGAAATTCTACGGCATTTGCTTCCATTTTATGAACTACCTTGTCGGTTCTATTCACAAGATGGTTGTAGCCCATATATGCAACAATACCTACAATTAAACCTGCAACTGTAGTAGTCATTGCAGTGTATATTCCAGATGCCAGCGCACCCATTTCTGCCTGCCCCCCACTACTGGCCATTTGATGGAATGCTATAATCATTCCAATAACCGTTCCTAAAAATCCAATCATGGGTCCTGCACCTGCAATGGTAGCAAGGACATTTACATTTTTTTCTAATTTATAAACCTCCAGGGTACCTGCATTCTCGATAGCTGTATTAATATCATCGAGGGGCTTGCCAATTCTGGATATCCCTTTTTCTGTTAACCTCGCCACCGGAGAATCTGTTTGGGCACATAATATTTTGGCCGATTCCAGTTTGCCGGTCATAACATGATCGCGAATTTGATTCATGAAATTCTTATCTATTTGTGAGGCGGCTTTTATGGCCAGTAAACGCTCAAAATAAATATATAATCCAACCGCCAGCATTACAAAAAGAACAGATATAATAACTATACTACCTATTCCCCCATTAAAGATAAGATCTATTACCGAAAGTGTTTTTTCTTCTGAAACCAGTTCCCCAACTTGTGTTTCATCAACCAGATCCTGAAATAATACCATATTTTTCCCTATTAAAAGTTGCCCTTATAACGGTAATTTATCAATTAAATTATGCGTTTAATACTAAATTTCGAATTAGTATAAAAGCCGCCGCGCCGCCAATAAAACCAACGAATGCCAGCCATGCAATTTTCTTTAAATACCAGAAAAAATCAATTTTTTCCATTCCCATAGCTACAACGCCCGCTGCAGATCCTATAATTAACATACTTCCACCTGTCCCTGCAGAATAGGCAATAAAATGCCAGACAGAATCATCTAAAGGTATGGAGAACATCCCCATACTGGCTGCCACCAACGGTACATTGTCTATAATAGCTGAGGCCACCCCCAATATTAGTATTACCAAATCCGATACGGATTGGCCTAATGCTTCAGAGCCAAGTAATGGCATTGTAGTATCTAGTGTGCCTGCAAATTCAAATAACATCCCCAAGGATTCCAGAGCCGCCACCGCTAAGAGGATCCCGAGGAAAAAGAGTATACTCGGAAGTTCAATTTTGGATAGCGAAGCATGCACAGCACTATGGTGAGCTCCTGCCTGACTCTCAGCGCCATCCACACTGGAAATACTGAATTTTGCGCTTGTATATATTTCTGCAAACGCAGCTACAACAGCCAGTGAAAGCATCATCCCCACATAAGGTGGTAAATGAGTAATGGTCTTAAAAAATGGCACAAATACAATAGAACCTAAACCAAGGTATAACATAGTAGCTCCAAAAGGCGATTTTGGCTTTCCCTCTTCCAATTCCGCCTTGATATCTCCTTTAAATGCTTTGTATCTCAATGCAACAAGAACAGGAATAATCATACAAACTATTGATGGTAATAGTACATGTTTAATAAGTTCAAACGCGGTTACCTTATTACCAATCCAGAGCATTGTTGTGGTTACATCTCCAATAGGAGACCATGCTCCTCCGGCATTAGCCGCAATGATAATCATCCCCGCAAACCAAAGCCTTACCTCTCTTTCCTTAATAACCTTCTGTAGTATAGTAACAAGAACAATGGTTGCTGTTAAATTGTCAATAATTGCAGACAGAATAAAGGCCAATATTGAAAAAAGCCACAATAATTTTGATTTCTTCCTGGTACGTATATAGCCCTTTATAGTTGCAAATCCATCAAAATAATCTAT
>JABDPH010000401.1 GCA_013042925.1 Eudoraea sp. | reverse complement strand
CAGTCACCCTGAATAGTAACTTTAAATCTGAAGAGTACTTCATAAACATGGGGCCACAACACCCTGCGACACATGGTGTTCTAAGACTTTTGCTTACAATAGATGGTGAAATTATAAAAAAAGTTGAACCGGATCTGGGTTATATTCATCGTTCTATTGAAAAAATGTGTGAACGCGATAGTTATCAGCAAATAGTTCATTTAACGGATAGGATGGATTATTTGTCGGCTAATATCAATAATGAAGCCGTTTGCCTTACGGTGGAAAATGCCTTACAACTCGAAATTCCTGATCGGGTTAAAGTAATCAGAACTATTATTGGAGAACTTACCAGGATATCCTCACATTGCTTATGGTGGGGGGTTATGGGAATGGACGTTGGTGCTTTAACTACCTATTTTTACGGCTTTAGAGACAGGGAACTCCTTAATGATATATTTGAAGAAACCTGTGGAGCACGCCTGACGATGAATTATAATGTCCCAGGTGGTCTAATGTTTGATATTCATCCAAATTTTGTAAAACGCGTAAAAGAATTTATAGCGCATTTTAAAACCAAACTTCCGGAATATGATCGTCTGTTAACAGATAATGTCATTTTTCAAAAAAGAACGAAAGGAGTAGGTATCCTAAGTAAAGAAGATGCCATATCATACGGGGCTTCGGGTCCTGTAGGCAGGGCATCCGGCTATTCCTGTGATGTAAGAAAACACCACCCTTACAGTGCTCTGGATAAAGTAACTTTTAATGAAGCACTGAGAACTGAGGGAGATACTTACGCGCGTTATTTGGTAAGGATTCAGGAGATGTGGGAATCCTTGTCAATTGTGGAGCAATTAATAGACAACATCCCTGAAGGGGAATACAGAGTGCCCACAAAGGCGGTAATAAAATTACCAAAAGGGGAATATTTCCAGAAAGTTGAAACAGCAAGAGGAGAATTAGGTGTCTATATAATAAGTACTGGATTAAAAAGTCCATATCGGCTTAAATTCAGATCCCCAGGATTTTCAAACCTTTCGTTGCTTAATCATATTGCAGTTGGAGGTAAAATAGGTGACCTGGTTGCTACAATGGCAACGCTTGATCTAGTAATACCAGATATAGATAGATAAAATTATGATATGACCATTGCTTTAAGTATCACAAAAACTATACATGATTGGCTCTATAGTATTATGCCTGAGACGGCAGCAATGTATGCTGAAATGGTATTGATTGCGCTTGTTTATCTGGGAATTTTTTCTGTTGCCGGTTTATTTCTTGTATTACTCGAAAGACGCGTCGCCGCCTGGTTTCAATTAAGAATAGGCCCTAATCGTGTTGGTTTCCAGGGTTTGTTACAGACAATGGCCGATGCTATAAAGCTACTATCCAAAGAATTAACCGGTACGGCTAAAGCAGATAAATTCCTATATAATTTAGCACCGTATTTTGTAATAATTTCTTCCTTAATGGCGTTGAGTGTCTTTCCTTTTACACAGGAATTCCAAGCCTTCGACATTAATATTGGAATCTTTTTTCTGATTGCAGTTTCTTCCATAGGAGTTATTGGAATTTTATTAGGTGGATGGAGTTCTAATAATAAATTTGCGATGATTGGTGCAATGCGAAGTGGGGTACAAACCATCAGCTATGAACTTTCTATTGGCCTGTCACTGCTTACGATGGTTTTAATAACCGGAAGCTTGCAACTTTCCGAGATTGTGGAAGTCCAAAAATCAGGTTGGCTAATTGTTCAGGGGCATATCCCTGCAATTATAGCCTTTATGATATATATGATTGCAGGTACGGCTGAAACAAATAGGGCTCCTTTTGATATGGTTGAAGCCGAATCAGAACTTGGAGCCGGCTTCCATACTGAATACTCAGGAATGAAATTTGCCTATTTCTTTTTAGCAGAATTTATTAATATGTTCATTATTGCAGCCATTGCCACTACCGTTTTTTTCGGAGCCTGGTTATCTCCTTTCGGAATAACAGAATCTATTCCCGTTTTGGGCGTATTTTGGTTTTTGCTTAAAGCTCTTATACTTGTTTTTTTAATGATGTGGTTTAGGTGGACATTCCCCAGGCTAAGAATAGATCAACTGCTTACATTAGAATGGAAGTATCTATTACCGTTAAACCTGGCAAATATTGTAATAATGGCCTTACTGGTTTGGCATAATTTAACCATTAGCTTTTAATATTATGAGTTATTTTTCAGATATCTATAAAGGAATAAAAACCTTGCTCACCGGAATGAGTGTTACGGGAAAGTATTTTGTAACCTCAAAGAAAGGTGCAATTACACAACAGTATCCGGATAATAGAGAAACACTCAAAATGTTTGATCGTTTTCGCGGTGAGGTCATCATGCCTCATAATGAAAATAATGAACATCGATGTACGGGCTGTCAAAAATGTGAAATAGCATGCCCAAATGGAACCATTGAGATCATTTGGGATAGAGGCATTGACGAAAATACGGGCAAAAAGAAGAAAAAAATAGATCAGTTTGTATATCATTTGAGCATGTGTACCATGTGCGGACTTTGTATAGATGTCTGCCCTACAGATGCTATTAAATGGGGTCAGAATTTTGAAAATTCTGTTTACGACAGAACTGCCTTAACTAGAGTTTTAAACGAACCGGGGTCCCAATTACAGGCCGGTGTAGAAGATTAAATATGGAGAAAATTATTTTTTATTGCCTGGCAGCAGTGATCATTGCATTTGGCATAGCTTCCGTTACAAGCAGAAAAATGCTTCGTTCAGTAATTTATCTTTCTTTTGTTTTAATCAGTATAGCCGGAATATTCTTTTTGATAGATTATAATTTTCTTGCTGCCATTCAACTCACAGTTTATGCCGGTGGAATTGTCGTACTTATTATATTTTCAGTGTTATTGGTCCATCATATTGAAATGGAGTTAGAAATGGCCAAGGCATCTAAAAAGATAGTGACAGCCTTAGCTTGTTTAGTAGGATTGGGCGTTTTTTTAACAGTAATTTATTCCTATGATTTTAATGTAATCAATAACTCTTTAACCACCACCACGGCAGATATAGGTTCAGGATTACTTAGCTATGAAGCCGGTGGCTTTATTTTACCTTTCGAAGTAATTAGTGTCCTCCTGTTAGCAGCAATGATAGGAGCCATAGTAATTGCCAAAGGAAAAAAATTAACTGAGAACAATAACCAATCACAATGATACCAGGAATAAGCATATATGAAATTCTAACCGTTACTTCAATACTATTTTTTATAGGGGTATATGGTTTTATAACAAGAACTAATCTGATCTCAATTTTAATTTCCGTTGAATTAATTCTAAATGCTTCAGTAGTAAATTTTGTGATCATTAATAAATATTTGTTTCCTGAAGCCCTTCAAGGGGTTTATTTTTCAATTTTTATTATTGCCGTGGCAGCAGCAGAAACGGCTCTAGCCGTTTCAATTATTATTAATCTGTACAGGCAAATCAGCTCAGTGGAAGTCAAGGATATTGAAACTATGAAATACTAATACAACCTGGTATGAATCTCAACCTCATCATTTTAATTCCCTTAATTCCTCTGGTAGTATTTTTGGTACTTGGACTTTTTTATAAAAAAATCAAACCTGCTATCTCAGGATATATAGGTGTTTTTGGATTGCTCATCTCTACCAGCCTGGCATTTTATGCAGCTTATATGTACTTTATAGTAATCGGTAAAACCGAGGGTGTTTATCAGACTATTGTTGAAAAAACAGTTTGGATGAACTTTACAGATAGCCTGCGAATTGATATGGGCATCCTTATAGACCCTATCGCTGTAATGATGCTGATAGTAGTCTCTGTTATATCGTTAATGGTTCATATTTATAGCAGGGGATATATGAAGGGTGACCTGGGTTATACCAAATACTTTGCCTTTCTGTCACTTTTCACATTTTCCATGTATGGTTTAGTACTAGCAACTAATTTGTTCCAGATCTATATTTTCTGGGAATTGGTTGGGGTCTCCTCTTATTTACTAATAGGTTATTATTATACAAAAGAATCTGCTGTTGCCGCTGCCAAAAAAGCCTTTGTTGTTACTCGTTTTGCAGATCTGGGTTTTCTGATTGGCATTCTCATAATCGGATACTATACGGGTACATATGATTTTGAAACTTTGAATAACCCTGAAGGAACAAGCATATTAAATTGGGCGTCTACGTCCTTTATGGGACTATCTGCGCTAACCTGGGCACTAATATTAGTCTTCATCGGAGGTGCCGGAAAATCCGCCATGTTCCCTTTACATATTTGGTTGCCGGATGCTATGGAAGGACCTACCCCGGTTTCAGCATTAATACATGCTGCCACCATGGTAGTTGCAGGTGTTTACCTTGTAGCTCGTTTATTCCCAATGTACTATTTTATTGAAGATGGCTTTGCCTTAAATATTGTTGCTTTTGTAGGCGCATTTACGGCTCTTTTTGCCGCAGTAATTGCCATTACTCAAACAGACATCAAAAGAGTATTAGCCTTTTCAACTATGTCTCAATTAGGCTATATGATGCTTGCTCTTGGTGTTTCAGGGTATGAAGGCCATGAAGGCCTGGGCTTTATGTCATCTATGTTTCATCTGTTTACCCATGCCATGTTCAAAGCATTGTTGTTTTTATGCGCCGGTTCAGTAATTCATGCTGTTCACAGTAATTTCCTGAAAGACATGGGGGGATTGCGTAAATACATGCCCATAACCAATATTACATTTTTAATAGCAGCACTTGCAATCGCCGGCGTACCTCCCTTAGCCGGATTTTGGAGCAAGGATGAAATTCTTGTCGCTACCTTTGAACATAGTCTGTTCCTATATGTAATTGGTTTATTCGTTGCGGGACTTACGGCCTTTTATATTTTTAGAATTTACTTTGGAATATTTTGGGGCAAAGAAAGTAATTATAAGGATAAACCCCATGAATCCCCCGGATCTATGACTGCGCCACTTTTGATTTTGGCATTTTTAAGTATAGTTGTTGGGTTTATTCCATTTAGTGAATTTATAAGTCCGGATAAAGCCGGGTTTGAAACTCATCTGAATTATCCGTTAGCCGCAATTGCAGTTTTTGCTGGGTTACTTGGAATCGGTCTTTCCTGGATATTCTATAAAAAAGAAAACGAACTCGCCGATAAATTTGCAAGCAGATTTGGAGCCTTCTACACCTGGGCCTATCATAAATTTTATTTCGATGAATTATATCTATTCGTAACCAAAAGAATATTGTTTAATGTTATTGCTAAGACTGCGGCAAGATTTGATAAAAAATACGTTGATGGGACAATGGTTGGCATAGGAAATCAAACCGTTAGCACATCGGAAAGAATTAAAGTTATGCAGTCCGGTAAAGTTCAGGATTATGCCTTGGCATTTATTGCCGGAGCAGTGGTGCTTGCTATTATTTGTATCTATTTATGGCTGAATTAAATATATAATATGGATATTTTATCCCTTTTTATTGTCCTACCAGTATTAACCGTCCTGGTATTGGTTTTTACCAAAAATCTAAAACAGGCCAGAATGGTTGCATTGGCCGGAAGTCTTGTGCAGCTGGGAATGGCAATTAATTTAATTTTTGCGTACCTCAAAGAGATAAAGACCAATGACGCCATCATGGTTTTTATTAAAGATGTTGTTTGGTTTAAAAATTTTAATATTCATTACAATATTGGGGTTGATGGTATTTCTGTGGCTCTCTTAGTATTGACGGCCATTGTTGTGCTGGCCGGAGTCTTTATTTCATGGAAAATGGAAGATTTACCAAAGGAGTTTTTCATTTCACTAATTGTACTTTCTATTGGTGTATATGGCTTCTTTATTTCTATTGACCTCTTTACAATGTTTGTATTCTTCGAGATTGCGGTTATCCCAATGTATTTATTGATAGGCATTTGGGGTACCGGCCCAAGGGAATTCTCTGCAATGAAATTAACCCTAATGCTTATGGGGGCCTCAGCTGTGCTTCTGGTAGGGATATTAGGCATTTACTTTAACTCTGATTCAGACGGCGGTGCTTTAACATTTAACATCCTCGAAATAGCTAAAGTGAACATTCCTTTTGAAGTGCAAAGATTGTTCTTTCCTATAACTTTTATAGGTTTTGCAGTAATTGGGGCTTTATTTCCTTTTCATACCTGGTCCCCGGATGGTCATGCTTCTGCCCCTACGGCTGTTTCTATGTTGCACGCCGGAGTATTAATGAAACTGGGTGGCTATGGTGTGTTTAGAGTTGCTATCTATTTATTACCAGAAGGAGCATTACACTGGTCCTGGTTTTTTATTATTCTGTCTGCTTTTGGGGTCATCTATGGAGCATTTGCAGCTATTAAACAAACAGATTTAAAGTATATCAATGCCTATTCTTCGGTGAGTCATTTGGGCTTAGTGCTCTTTGCATTACTCATGCTGAACAAAACAGCCTGGAATGGGGCTATTTTGCAGTCGCTCTCGCATGGTTTTATGACAGCTCTTTTCTTTGCTTTAATAGGTATGATCTATGGGAGAACTCATACCCGGGATGTTACCAAACTTGGAGGCTTGCTGAAAGTAATACCTTTTATATCTGCAGTTTATGTTATTGCAGGTCTGGCTTCACTGGGATTACCAGGTTTTAGTGGCTTTGTGGCTGAAATGAACATTTTCGTGGGTGCCTTTGAAAATGATAACATCTATTATAGAATTGGAACCGTGATTGCTGTCTCGGCCATTGTTGTAACAGCTGTGTATATATTGCGTGTTGTGGGTATTATGTTGATGGGTCCTGTAAATAATGAAGCCTATTTAAATCTTGAAAGAGTACGATGGTATGAAAAACTAGGTATTTTATTACTTCTATTGCCCATAATAGCGATTGGTGTTGCACCATTGTGGTTAAGTGAATTGATCCTTAAAAGTCTGGATCCATTTTTAAAAGGAGTGTTATAATCTGAATAATAAATAACCAAAAATGAACTTTAGCAGCTTTTTATTAATGAGACAAGAAATTGCTTTACTGGTAATTATCCTGCTCCTTGTTATAGCCGAGATTTTTATCCCTAAAAAGAAAAAAGTTAGCATTGTACACCTTGCTTTATTTTTGTTTGGTATACATGCCATTATTGGTTTTTTTGAGATTGATGAAAGTTCGTTGTTTGGAGGAATGTTTCGTACTAACCACTTGATTCATTTTTTCAAGAACGTATTGAACATTGGTGTCCTTATCCTATTGCTGCAGTCGGCGGATTGGATACAGGAAAAAATAGTAAATCAGAATAAAGGATCTGAATTCTTTATTTTGTTGTTCTCTTCTTTGTTAGGTATCTATTTTATGATATCAGCAGGAGATTTTCTAATGTTTTATTTAGGGCTTGAATTATCCACACTTCCGGTTACCGCCCTTGCCGCTTATGAGACGATGAAAAGAATTTCAAGTGAATCAGGGATCAAATTAATATTATCCTCCGCTCTTGCTTCCGGGGTTTCACTATTCGGTATTTCGATGCTCTATGCCTCTACCGGGTCTATTTATTTTAGTGAAGTTGTACAGGTACTCTCTTCAACCAATCTAACTCTTCTGGGAATGGTATTGTTGTTTGCCGGAATAAGTTTTAAAATCTCTCTGGTGCCATTTCATTTCTGGACTGCTGATGTTTATGAAGGAGCCCCTATCAGTATTGCCTCTTATCTATCTGTCATATCAAAAGGTGGTGCCGTTTTCATTTTAATGATCTTATTATTTACCGTTTTACGACCATTGGCCCATATTTGGGAAAATATGATTTATGTTATTGCCATTGCAACAATGTTTATCGGTAATCTATTCGCTTTAAGACAACAGAATATGAAGCGTTTCCTGGCATTTTCATCTATAGCCCAGGCAGGTTTTATTTTACTGGGGATAATGGAAGGTTCTAAATTGGGAACCGCAACAGTAGTATACTTTGTGCTTATTTATATATTCTCAAATCTGGCGGCCTTTGGCGTAATACAGGCCATTTCTTTACAAACAGGCAAGGAGCGTATAAAAGATTATGAAGGTTTATACAGAACTAACCCAAACCTGAGTCTTGTGCTAATGCTAGCACTTTTTTCATTAGCCGGGATTCCTCCTGTGGCAGGATTTTTTGGTAAATTCTTCCTTTTTACTGCTGCTGCCAGTAAAGGGTTCTACTTACTAGTATTCCTGGCAGTAGTGAATGTAACAATTTCTTTATATTATTATTTGATAGTTGTGAGGGCGATGTTTTTACGTAAAGGAGAGAATCCAATTCCTTTTTTCCGAAATAAAATTTATATGAGGATTGGGTTGGTAATTACAGTACTCGGTATTTTATTACTTGGTATATACAGTCCTATATACGATTATATTTATGATTTAAGTAGTGCATTAAATTAATGCTTATGAGTTTAGGAGGTAAACATTTATTTGGTAGTATTGAGGATACAAGAGTTACTTTTGTAGAAAAGAAAGTAACTGCTGAACGTGCAGAATTTCTAAAAAAACTCCTGGAGCACAACGGATTTGAAGTTCTCATACAGGAAGAAAAACGCCCTTCAGAAGAAGAACCGCAATTATATACTTTAGGTGTCACAGATATGGTATTTAACCCCACCATTTGGGTATACCAGCGAAAGCTTAAAACTTTTGACGGACACAGGGTCACCCCGGATTATTGGGAACAACGCTCAGAAAATACCCCCCCGCAATATTGGAAAACACCTAAAGATAATTAGCCTTTCCGGAAGAAAATTGGATGATTTTCCCAAATCAAAAAGTTTAATTTCATCGATTTTAACAGCAAATTAAGCCCCTATGGCAAGGTATTTGCTAACTTTACACCGTAGAATTAAGGTAATGAAACACCAATATTTACTTATATTACTTCTTTTGTCAGTTATGTGTTTAAACGCACAAACTGATCTTCCTAGGACTCAGACTTTAAAAATAGAGGCTGATAAAAATTTGGATTTAAAAAATAATCCCAATAATGGTACTGCCTTGAAAATGCCTTCTCTTCTCGATAATAACCCCAATGCCAGTATTAAAGAAACCAAAAATTCAAGAAATGTAAAAATGCTTCCTGAAAAGGAGTTAAAACAAGCCGGTTTTGATTTAAAATTGGATACCAAAGTTGGCGAACGCCAGAATTCCAAATCCAAAAAGCACTTTGGCAACATGTATTTAGGGGATGTTAAAACCGGAGGTAATTTCGTAGGAGTAGTTTGCAGAGATCATGAATATGTAGATGGCGATCGTGTAAGGGTCTATGTAAATGGAGAAGTAGTTGAGTACAATATCCTGCTTACAGCAGGTTTTAAAGGAATAAATATAGATCTGGAAAAAGGTTTTAACCGATTGGATTTCGAAGCTTTAAACCAGGGAACTTCAGGGCCAAATACTGCACAGGTAGATGTATATGATGATAAAGGTGAATTAATTCACACTAATCAATGGTTGCTTTCTACAGGCTCCAAAGCCTCTCTAATTGTTGTCAAGAACTAAACAACACATCTTATTCCTTCCCGGGCTTATATGAAATTTTTGCTCTTTTAAGAACATCTTCCTTGTAATACGCTGCTTCTTTAAATTGCATCTTTGCATATGGTATTGCCTGATCATCAAAATGTGGTGATTCCGGATCACCACTTTGGCCTCCCGCTAAAATAGTTTTAGCCTTGACTTTTGGACCAAATTCTACCACCGCTACAAAACTATTCCCTCTTGTACCATAGATCTTTTTGGTATTGTTATTATATCTTGCACCATAGGCGGCTAATGCCCCCCAACGACCGGATGCAAAACCAATTGGTATGCTTGGCTTTTGATCATCAAACTTCTGCCTTATATCCCCATTTAAACGCTGATACCTGTTAACCTCACCCCATGGAATATTCCATTCCCCGAAATCACTTTCTAATTGTGACACAACCTCTTTAAAGATTGATACCCGCTCGTCCATTGGAGATGCCGAACCAAAATAGGAGATTAGTTCCATATCGCTCATCGGGTAAGGTCTAATGCCTTTTTTGCCGTATAAAATTGCGTAAAAATGTGCCAGTGTCATAGCTACAGATTCTTCAGAAGTTCTGTAGTCCCAATTTCGCAATATGTCTATGGCCTCTGCCAGTTCAGGAGATCCGGCCCCAACTTTATCATAAGCAGAAACCAACCCGGGAATTAATGCCGCAAAAGACGGCAGGTACGGATCATACGCCAATGAAATAAGGCTGTCAATAGTATATCCACTTCTACCTTTGAGCAGTTGAATGGCATGAATCCCCCTAAAATTTTCACGGTCAATTGACATGTATTTTGGATAATTTTCACGCTTTGGACTATATTCCAAGGCAGACGTAAAAGGAGTGGAATTGCAATTCTGTATCCATCCGTTTTCAGGGTTTAACACCAGAATGTTCTCGTCTACTGTATGTAATCCCTTCCAGTCTGTCCTGGGGTTGCTGCCATCAACAGGTTGGCTATAATCAAAAAGGGTATCCCGCACCGGCACAAAATTCCCATGAAAATATGCAATATTCCCATCCGCATCTGCATACACTGTATTATTTGAAGAGTTGGTACGAATGTCCATCATCTTGCGAAAACCACTATAATCCTTTTGCTTTGTTCTTATAAAGGATTGTTCCAATGCCTTTACCGGTTCCCACATCATTGCAGAAGCCACCGGCGAATCATTTATCATATGGGTTATGGGGCCGTGGTG
>JABDPH010000397.1 GCA_013042925.1 Eudoraea sp. | reverse complement strand
ATTTCATGTATGTGTCTATTGTTCCCTGACAATTGATGAAATTCCTTAATGAAAACTTCAATATTTTCTTCCTTATCATACTTCAGCAAATAATCCATTGCGACATTCCGAAATAAATTATCTCTGAGTTCATTCTGTTTTATCAGGCTATCTATTAGCTTGAGTTTATGTTGATTATAATGTAGTTGGTTTTTAGCCATCTTAATCTTCGTCTCACAGCCATTTTTGCAATCCATATACGAAAGGTTGCCTAAATGATATTTCATGAAATTGTAATATGGACGATAATAACTAAGACCGTTGTCATCATACTTGATATCAGCACGATAGTCGTAAAAATCAGGGGGAAGATTATGAATAGACTTTTCACCTTTTTTCCTTTTATGATAAAAAGGATAGGCTTCTTTGAAGATGTAGGAAGTGTACATTATACCGGCTTTTGCTATTTCCATAGCGCCCTCAGAGAGATCTGCCTCGGTCGAGAGCTTATTTAGGGCTTCGAGCTTTACATTTTTTAAAGAATCTATTTTCAACCTGAATGATTCTGGCTCCAGATCATAGTATTTATAAATCAGCTCTTCTTCCTGTTCATTGGCCAGAAACATTTCCAAAAGAAAGTTATTTGCCTCTTCATTTGATCCTGAAAAAACGAGCGATTCATCAAAATCAACAGTATTAAGTCTTAATTGTATACTGTCACCGTCCTCTAAAATCACATATTGTTCTTCCGGAAAGTGATAAAAATGGTGAAGTCCATCATCTACTGAATCTAATTTGAAGGAAAATCTGTTATTCTCATCAAGATGTGCGGTATCGAGAGCTATGTCACCTTTGTACAGAACAACATACTCGCTGGTAGGGTTCACAATTTCACCGCCAAAATAAACCTCAGAAGTTTTCCTTTGCGTGGTATTACAAGCTGCCAGTAAGAAAATAATAAAATATAGTAAAGTTTTATTCATATAATTTTCGCTGCCTACAGTATACAAAACTAGTCAAACCAATAGGCTGTAGCTGTTAAGGCACAGTTAAAAGTTCACAATCATTGTTAATTGGGAAAGCCCTTAATTCGTATTGCGGATAATTGTCACTTAGGATTATTTTTCCCTATTTTTGCAAAAATTTTAAAATTACAAGTATGTTATCTGTTTCCAATTTATCAGTTCAATTTGGTAAAAGAGTACTTTTTGATGAAGTAAATGTCAGTTTCACTCAAGGCAACTGTTATGGTATTATTGGTGCCAATGGGGCAGGTAAATCTACTTTTTTAAAAATACTCGCGGGTGAAATTGATCCAACCTCCGGCAGTGTAAACCTGGAACCAGGCAGGCGTATGTCTGTTTTAGAACAAAATCACAATGCATATGATGAGGTAGCCGTATTGGAGACCGTTGTTATGGGTAACAAACCTTTATACAAAATTAAGAAGGAGATAGATGCTCTTTATGCGGACTATAACGATGAAAATGCCGATAAAATTGGAGAGCTGCAGGTAACTTTTGAAGAAATGAATGGTTGGAACGCAGATAGTGATGCGGCTACCTTGCTTTCTAATTTAGGAATTCCGGAGGTATTGCATTATACTTTAATGTCTGAAATGGATTCTAAATTAAAAGTTCGTGTTCTTTTAGCTCAGGCTCTATTTGGTAACCCGGATGTTTTGATCATGGATGAGCCTACTAACGATTTGGATTACGAAACTATTACTTGGTTAGAAAATTTCCTTGCATCTTATGATAATACCGTAATTGTTGTTTCTCATGACCGTCACTTTTTAGATGCTGTTTGCACCAATATTGCCGATATTGATTTTGGTAAAATCAATTCTTTTTCAGGTAATTATTCATTTTGGTATGAGAGCAGTCAATTGGCAGCTAGGCAAAGGGCTCAACAAAATAAAAAGGCAGAAGACAAGGCCAAAGAATTACAAGAGTTTATTCAACGTTTTAGCGCCAATGTTGCCAAAAGTAAACAGGCAACATCCAGAAAGAAAATGTTGGAAAAACTTAAAATTGAGGATATTAAACCATCGAGCAGGAGATACCCTGCAATAATTTTTGAACAGGAACGAGAAGCTGGGGATCAAATTTTAAATATTGAAAATTTATCGGCGAAAAGTGAGGATGGGGAAATACTATTCCAAAACCTTAATCTGAATTTAGCAAAAGGAGATAAAGTAACTATTTTATCCAGAGATTCCAGGGCGACAAATGCTTTTTATGAAATTATCAATGGTAAAAGAAAAGCAGATAGTGGCACATATCACTGGGGAATTACAACTACACAGTCCTATTTACCCGCTGATAATTCTGAATATTTCAATGAAAATTTAAATTTGGTTGATTGGTTGAGGCAATGGGCCAAAACCGAAGAGGAAAGAGAGGAAGTATATATACGCGGATTTTTAGGTAAAATGTTGTTTAGTGGGGAGGAGGCCTTAAAAAAGTGCACGGTTCTATCCGGAGGTGAAAAAGTACGATGTATGCTTAGCAGAATGATGATGATCAGAGCTAATGTTCTGATGTTAGATGAACCTACAAATCACCTTGATCTTGAAAGTATAACGGCCTTTAACAATTCGCTCAACAATTTCAAAGGCACCGTATTATTTACTACTCACGATCACCAATTCGCTCAAACAGTGGCAAATAGGATCGTAGAATTGACTCCAAAAGATACTATAGACAGATATTTAACGTTTGATGAATATATGTCTGACAAGGCTATACGAGAACAACGTGATAAAATGTATGCCATACCCGTATAGCTGAATAGGACTTCCCAAATCCTAATGCTATGCAAACCTACAGAATTTACTTTCTATTGCTTGCCCTATTGCTGGTGGGGTGTAGTGAAAATACCGATGGAGATCAGGAATCAAAAGAAGAATTCCCGAATGTAGATGCGACCTACTCACTCTTAATACAAACCAATGAGCTTCTTACCCAAATTAACCTGAATGCAGACGCTGAGACAATTTTCTTAGACCCGGGTATAAGTGAATTTGAAAGTAGTTCGCTCCCTACAGTTACTTACAGAGATGGTAGTGAAATAAGTATTTTTAATTCTCAAACAGACTGTTCGGGAATAGTTTCTTTATATGATTTTAAAAATGATGCTTTGCAAAAAACGATTGTTTTTGATGATCTGGGAAATTGTGATCTTGAAGTTCGGGCACTGGCGCATTCAGGAAATGACTTCTACATTGGCTATGAGGTTCCCGGTGAAGGCCTAAAGGAGACGCTATATTATTTTCGAACAATTGATATCTCAAATTCAGAACCGGAAATTGTTGATATTGAGTTGGATAAAAGACCTTTACAGGCTATTTTTTCAAATAATATGGTATTTATTTTATCAGTGGATTTAGAAGATGATAATAGAAATTACCTTACGGTGTTTGATACTGTAAATGAAGAATTTGTCGCAGATATAAACCTCGGATTTGATGTACTGAGACTCTTTAAATCTGAAGGTGGGAATATAATAGTCAGTTATCCCGAATTACACAATATTGTTAGCAGTTCTTCATTGGCGATAGTCAAAACTACGCGTTATGAGGACGGTAAAGAACCCCGATTTGGGGATTCTGAGTCTTCCTCCAGCGATGAGCAGGGTAATTTGTATTATTCAATGCCGACCAATTTTGTAGGGACTTCATATCCCACTATTCCGGCAGTTTTTGACTTCGAAACTAATACCGCGATTCTATATTACTATGAGAATTTTTTATCTGAACAGGAACAATCAGTTGAATTCAAAATTGCTAGAACTACAATGGTTTCATATGATGCCAAGAACAATTTAATTGTAATTGGATATAAGAAGTCAGGAGAACCGGATAAAGGAGGGTTGTTGCGTATCAGACCTATTCCCAATCCCGCATTTATAGACAATATTGACCTTAGTGGCGTCCCATTTCAGATATATACAAACTAAAGAATAGCAACAGGAATCTTGATCAGTGTTTTTGTGTTTGTGTTAGAATTCTTCCTCAGGCATTAAAATATTTGCTATTCCATATAGCCGGGTTGAAATTCTTACCTAAAGCGAACCCGTAAAAAATAACTACGGCGGCGATAGACTTAAACATAAAAAAGAATATTATCATGAACTCCATCTGCGAACTTGATTTTGAAAAAAGACCGTTCGGAACAACAAGAGTAGTTAGAAAACTAATCAATATTACAAGTAATGTAAGATTGATAATGTTCTTAAATGGCCAAACCAGAATCCGGCGCAATGGATGCAGATCATTGCCCCATTTATCAATTAAATAAAAATATCCATTCCCAATTGGAGCAAATAACAGGGGGTCATCTTTATCCGCTAATTTGAAAAGCTTTGAAGGTGCTACTATTTTAAAGCCCTCAATTTCCATGTTATGTTTTTCTTCCAGCAATTTTATCTTCCCGATCGTTTCATCAGGAATTTCACCTTTAAAATACTTTGAATCAAGGAAGCGAAGTCTGTAATTAATGCAGATATCCTTAATTTGATCAATGTGAAAAATTCTATCTGTCTCTAAAAGATCAAAGTCGAAATTATTTTCTACCCTATTACTTTTACCGCCTATTTTCTTCAGGATTTTTTCATCCTTCAGGGCAGATTGCCGCAAGAGTAAATAAACGTCATTAATAATTTGTTCTTCGGAGTACTGAAGTTTAGTTTTATATAGTTGCTCCTGAATATTTGTAGACTTAAATAACATAGGTTTCCTTTTCTAGCAATTGGATCAAAAATAATGAATTGACTTTATGAAACAAATTCTGTTTAACATTTCATCAATGTTAATATTTTGTTAAATTCTTTCAAATGCATTTTCAATTAGTTGGATGTCCCTTCCAGAATTGTATATTGTCGGCTTTCGTATACCGTTCATCGATAATTTAGAATTATATAAATTAGATTCCATGAAATATTTGGCCACCCCCCTAAGCCTACTTGCCTTACTGGCTGCTTCCACAACTTTTTCGCAAACTTCCCTGGCTTCTGTTTCTAATGATCTTTTAAAGAATACAATTATTCGAAGCACCGAGGAATCTCAAAGCCACAAAATGCTTCATGCTGCCGTAAAAGCTGCTGATCTTGAAGAAACACTTGCCGGAGAAGGACCATTTACTGTTTTTGCCCCTTCAGATGGAGCCTTTGAAAAAATGTCTTCAGATAAGATATCCGAGTTATTAAGACCAGAAAACAAGAAGGCATTGCAGTCTTTAGTTACTTATCATATAGTTGCCGGCAAACTCACAGCTTCCAAGATATTAAAAGCTATGTGCAGAGGTAAAGGTAGTACCATTTTAACAACGGTTCAGGGTAATGAGTTATTAGTCACTATGGATGGACTGGACATTGTTCTAACAGACTGTTTTGGAAATATGGCCAGGATAACCTCTGCGGATTTCAATCAGAGTAATGGAGTCATTCACGAAATTGACAGTGTAATTTTACCCAATCAATTTTAATCTAGCGCAGCTCTGCGCCTAACTCTTTTTCAAAGCGCTGCTGCAATTTTTTCATAATCTTATCTATCTGCTTATCCGTTAATGTTTTACTTGGATCCCCGATAGTAAACCCAAGAGCGTATGATTTTTTTTCCGGAGGGAGATTCTTTCCGGTGTAAACGTCAAAAAGTGTGATGCTTTTTAGCAGGTTCCTTTCCGTATCGTATGCAATAGTTTTGATTTCATCAAAAGATATACCCGTGTCTAATAGTAAGGCCAAATCTCTTTTTACCTCAGGGAATCGGGAAATTTTCTCAAAAATTATTTCGTTCTTACCAATGATCTTTGATAATGCGTCCCAATTAAAATCGGCATAAAATACATCTTGTTTGATATCAAATTCTTTTAGTATAGCCTTTTGAATCATTCCAAAGGAGACCAATTCAGTTTTATTCTTTTTCAGGCTTAGACCTTCAAGGAAAATGTCATTTTGCTCGGAGAAAGACTCGTAATTAGTGATACCCAGGCGTTCTAAAACCAGCTCAACCGCTGCTTTTAGAAAATAAAAGTCTGTAGGCTTCGAAGAAGAGATCCAGCTGTTCTCATTTCGGATTCCTGTAACAATTAAGCTTAAGTGCTTAGATTCTATATATTTCGATTTGCTGTTTTGGTATGTTTTACCGAATTCGAAAAAATTCAGGTTCTGTTTTTTTCTGTTTATATTATATGAAACGGTTTCTAAAGCATTAAACAACATGGTTTGTCTCAAAACTGACAAATCTGCACTCAACGGATTTAGTATGGTGACCCTCGATTCTTCGGAATTATTATCTAGTAATTTGTCATAACCAGGGGTGGTTAGGCTATTGGTCAAAATTTCATAAAAACCTCTGGAAGCCAGCAAGTCACCAATTAGTTTTTCGAGTTTATGATCTTCAAATCTGCTGGTACTCGCAATAGAAGCATTGAGCTTTTCTTTGGAATCAATATTGTTGTATCCGTAAACGCGTAAAATTTCTTCAATTACATCCACTTCTCTTTGAACGTCCACCCTGTAAAACGGAATAAGTAGCCCTAATCCGGATTCAGTAGAGTTTTTAACCTTTATATCAAGAGAGGCCAAAATGGACTTAATAGTGTCTGCCGGTATTTTTTGACCAATTAAAGTATCAATTTTTTCAAAAGAAAGAAATACCTGATAATCATCCTTTTTGCGAGGATATAGATCAATAATATCAGACGTAATATCTCCCCCGGTGATCTCTCGTATCAATAAAGCTGCTCTGCGAAGGCAATATTCCACATTATTTATATCCACACCCCTTTCAAAACGAAATGAAGCGTCTGTATTTAATCCGTGACGTTTTGCAGTCTTTCTAATTGAAACAGGGTCGAAATAGGCACTTTCAAGAAATATAGATTTAGTATTTTCTGTTACTCCAGTATTAATGCCTCCAAAAACTCCGGCGATACACATTGGTTTCTCATCATCGCAAATCATGAGGTCTTCTTTATCCAATATGCGTTCCTCACCGTCCAGGGTCATAAATTTAGTTCCCGATGGTAAGGTTTTTACGATTATCTTTTTTCCCTGAATTCTATCGGCATCAAAGGCGTGTAAAGGTTGTCCTAATTCGTGCAGAACATAATTTGTGGCATCAACTACATTGTTAATGGGGCTAAGACCAATAGCGCGCAACCTGTTTTTTAACCAATCCGGAGAAGGTTGAACAATAAGATTACTGAGTGTAACTCCGCAATACCTTGGTGCAAGCTTATTATTTTCAACAGATACATCTATTTTTAGTGATCTGTTTTCAACATTGAAATTACTTACCGAAGGAGTAATAAGTTCTGTGTGAATATCTCTTTGACTCAGCCCGGCCTTCAGATCCCTTGCCACTCCATGATGGCTCATGGCATCAGCCCTATTTGGTGTTAAGCCAATTTCAAAAACTTCATCATTCTCTATTTTAAATATTTCAGAGCAAGCTGTTCCGGGTATGAGGCCTTCACTTAAAATCATTATACCATCATGGTTATCACCTAAGCCTAACTCATCTTCTGCACATATCATACCGTGACTTTCAACACCTCTAATTTTTCCTTTCTTAATTTTCAGGGTTTCGCCCTCATTTGTGTGTAGCGTGGAACCAATGGTAGCCACAGGTACCATTTGACCCTCGGCAACATTTGGCGCACCACAAACTATTTGAACGGGTTTTTCCAAACCAATATCAACCGTTGTAAGTTTTAGCCTATCTGCATCCGGATGTTTTTCACAGCTTAAGACATGACCTACCACTATGCCCTCTAAAGAACCGGGAATAGACTCGAATTGGGAAATACCTTCTACTTCAAGACCTAAATTGGTTAGAAGCTCTCCTGTTTTTTCTGCTTCCCAGTCGAGTTTAAGAAACTGTTTCAACCAGTTGTAGGAAATTTTCATTGGTTAGTTTTAGCCTGCAAAGATAAAACAAAGGACTTACACATTCAATATACTTGAGGTTGATTAGCTTTATTTTTTATTGAAGGATTTTAATCGTTATTTCGCATGAAATATTAGAACTAATCCAATGAGAAAATTTTACGGCTTTTCCTTACTGCTATTAACTTTATTTTCCTGTCTTAACCCTGAAAATGAAGAACTAAAAGAGGGTAGGTGGTCCGCGCAATTGGAGGTGATGGACAAAGAGCTACTTCCCTTTAATTTTGATTTAAAAAAAGAGCATTCAGGGTACGTAATCAATATTTACAATGCAGAAGAAACTATTCATGTTGACGAGATTGATATCAATAATGATAGTATAAAAATTAAAATGCCCGCGTTTGAAGGCTATATCTCAGGGACGTTTAGTGATTCAGCTATTAAGGGTGATTTTATAAAGGAAAGCCTGGATAGAATTGTCCCATTTAATGCCGTATTTGGAGATAGTACAAGATTTCGTAGCTCAGAAAATGCCCGATTAAATGTTTCCGGGATATGGGAAACCAAATTCAGTCCGGATACAGAAGACGAGTATTTAGCAAAAGGAATTTTTTCGCAGGAGAAAAACAGGGTTAGTGGCACTTTTAGAACTAACACCGGGGATTATAGATATTTAGAAGGAATTGTAGATGGGGATAGTTTGAGATTATCAACTTTTGACGGAGCTCACGCTTTTTTGTTTACAGCAAAGGTGACAGATAGCAGTTTAACCGGAACTTTTTATTCAGGAAATCATTTTAAAGAACCTTTTATTGCTCACCGAAATGACCAATTTGAATTGGCTGATGCAGAATCACTCACATTTTTAAAAGAGGGATATGAGGAATTGCAGTTTTCGTTTCCTAATACCAG
Organism: Eudoraea sp.; assembly: GCA_013042925.1. Lineage (GTDB taxonomy): Bacteria > Bacteroidota > Bacteroidia > Flavobacteriales > Flavobacteriaceae > Eudoraea. The sequence goes on along the minus strand of JABDPH010000397.1, from coordinate 372 downwards.
CGATGTTCTTGTTTCATTAGAAGACCCCAGATTTAATGACAAAGTTGTAGTTATTCAGATTATGGGAACCTGGTGCCCGAATTGCCTGGATGAAACCAAATTTTTGTCGGAATATGTAAAAACCAGAAAACGAGATAATTTTGAAGTGGTTGCATTAGCTTTCGAGTACGCAAAGACCAAAGACCTGGCGTTCAAAAGAATTGAAAGACTAAAAAACAGGGTAGGGGTGCCTTATCCAATACTTCTCGCGCAGTACGGCAGTTCAGACAAGATAAAGGCAAATGAAAAACTTCCAATGTTAAATCATATTTTGTCATACCCAACAACGATATTTATTGATAAGAGAGGAAAGGTAAGAAAGATTCATACCGG
>JABDPH010000396.1 GCA_013042925.1 Eudoraea sp. | reverse complement strand
TTGGTGCCCCGTCCATAATTGGCCGGATTACCCCATCTGTATAAAAGGTCTCCCCCGTGTCCCCATCTGCCTCCAGTACTGCCTTTAGCTTCTTCAACCGTTGTGCCATGGTCTATGATCATTATTTCATTGTAGGCAGGAACACTAATAGCTATCTGATCAAGTTCCGCATTATAGGCAATAGCATTAGTATGGGTAAAGTCGGAATGCTGGTTATCCGGAGTGGCATTTGCCGTCATCATACCCATTTTTATCCCTTGTTGCACCTGTTCTTCGGTCATTGGGGGTAATATTTCCGAAAATACATTAAAGTTTATTTTACGTGGATTTTCAGCCAAAACCCCATAGTTGTTTTTTGTAGGGTCGTGGTCTTGAACCAAATGATCCCACATATGCCATTCCCATACAATTTCACCGCCGGTCTTTCCGGATGGCTTTATTTCTATGATTTTGTCTGGCCAAAGTCCGGCTTTGGTAACGTGTTCAGGGTCCCTGCCCGCGGCAATTGCCTCTTCCTGGGATTTGGCTTCGTAAGAAATGGCCAGAACATTCCCGTTAGGCATTAATTCAATATCATGATGTATAAGTTCATCCTCATCCGCCCATTCAAAATCCCACAGGATATTGCCATCCCAGTCGTACTCCCTTATTCTTCCTGCTTGTCCTCCCGCTGCAAATGTTGGGAAGTCAGGATCAACTTCTAACCTAACCAGGTTACCATTCTCTTTTAAATAGTGATTAACTATAGCTAATTCTCCTACCCAGCTATGAACCACTTCGCCATCGAGATTAATTAGATGTGATTTGGTGCTTTCCGGGGGTACAATCATTACATAACCAGGAGTAGCAAGCGCCGTTTTTTCTTTAAGTCCTCGTTCAACCGTGAGGCCTGTTAAACTTCTGGTGTCTTCAGGTTTCCATTGGCGGATTTCAATTGCTTCTGCTACATCCTGTTTGGGTTTTTCCTGCTTACACGAAAATGTAAGGAGCAAGGCGGAGGCAAATAATACTTTAGTTATTTTCATTATTAGTTTGTTAGGTTGATTTAATTGATATAAAAGCAGTTTATATTCAGCTATAAATCTGCTAAGCCGAACTTTCTGGTTTACCAGATTTACCCTCTCATAATAGTCATGCTGCTACATCTCGTTAAATATAGCATATTTATTTTGTAATACCCCAATTAATTATTGGTAAGGAAATGGTTTTGAAGTTGTTTGAAGTCTTCGAATTCTATACTGCTTTCTGAACTACTTCGAATACTTTGGCCCCATCACATTTCAGGGTTTTGGAGGGATATTTAAGCAGCAAAGCATAATCATGGGTAGCCATGAGGATGGTTCTCCCGGCCTTATTTATTTCCTGAAGTACTTTCATCACCTCCACGCTTGTTTGAGGATCCAGGTTACCGGTAGGTTCATCGGCAAGAATAATTTCCGGATCATTTAATAATGCCCTTGCAATAGCAATACGCTGCTGTTCCCCACCTGATAATTCATGTGGGAATTTAAAACCCTTGGTCTTCATTCCCACCTTATCCAACACTTCCTCAATTTTGGCATCCATTTTTTCCGGATCCTTCCAACCGGTAGCTTTAAGTACAAACAACAGATTTTTGTTTACATTTCTATCCGGGAGCAATTTAAAATCCTGGAAAACTATCCCAAGTTTGCGTCTTAAAAAAGGGATATCCTTTTCTTCAAGTGTTTTCAGGTTGAACCCTACTATTCGCCCATTTCCTTCTAATAGCGGAAGATCTGCGTAAAGGGTTTTCATAAGACTGCTTTTACCACTTCCGGTTTTACCGATCAGATATACAAACTCACCTTTTTTTACCTCAAGGGAAATTTCGTTGAGCACCATATTATCCTTTTGGAAAACCGCTACATCTTTCAGATTCAGAATACTTTCAGCCATATTTTAAATGTTGATATAAAAGTAATAAGTTCCTGCTTAATTAGAGCTTACAAGAAGTAAATTTCTATTATTTAGTTGTCTGATATACTTCGTTACAATATTTGACGTTATTATGGAAAATTACGGTACTTCTTAACAGCTAGAGAACATTATGCGAAAGAAAAAAACCGCCTTACTTCTGTATTTCATTGTTTTTGTTATTTCCGGATATACCCAGGAATCAAAAATTTATACACATCATCAAAAACAGTATCAGGACGCCCTGGCTTTGTACAATAATAAGCAATATCAGGCAGCTCAGACCATCTTTGAAAAAGTACAGACTAGTACCACAGATTTTGAAACAGAAGCCAATAGTGCCTATTACGTGGCCAACGCCGCAGTAAGACTTAACCAGCTTGGCGCAGACAGATTAATGGAAAGCTTTGTAGCCAACTATCCAACTTCCACAAAAAGAAATTCTGCTTTTATGGATGTTGCTGACTATTATTTTGAAAATGGAAAATATCCTTATGCCCTGAAGTGGTATAAAAAGGTAGACCAAAATTCTATTTCGGATCAGGAAAAAGACCGGTTCAATTTTAATATGGGGTATTCCTTGTTCAGTTCTAAAAAACCCAAAGAGGCAGAACGTTATTTAAGCAGGGTAACCACCTCGGCCACCTATGGCTCCCAGGCCAAATATTATCTTGGGTATATTGCCTATCAGCAAGATGATTATGAGGGCGCTAATGAACGTTTTGACCAGATAGCAGATCAGGAATTGCTAAGCGAGAAGCTTTCTTATTATCAGGCTGATATGAATTTCAAGCTTGGAAAATTTGAGGAGGCCATAGAACTGGCTAAATCACAATTAACAAAATCTGACCGGCAGGAAGTGTCTGAACTAAACAAAATTATTGGAGAGAGTTATTTTAATTTGCAGCAATATGCAAATGCAATACCCTATTTGGAATCTTATAAGGGGAAACGCGGCAGGTGGAGTAATACCGATCACTATTTATTAGGCTATTGTTACTATAAACAGGAAGACTACGCAAACGCCATTGGCCAATTCAATAAAATAATTGATGGAAATAACGGAGTTGCTCAAAATGCATATTACCATTTGGCGGAATGTTATTTGAACCTTGAAAAGAAGCAGGAAGCATTGAATGCTTTCAGAAATGCTTCCCAGATGGAATTTAATGCTGAGATACAAAAGGATGCTTATCTTAATTATGCACGATTGAGTTATGAAATTGGGAATCCGTATGAAGCGGTTCCAAAAGTGCTGTCCGCTTATCTGGAAACTTATCCTAATGACACTCATTCCAAGGAAATCCAGGAATTATTGGTTGATTCCTATATTACCTCTAAGAACTTTGAAGGGGCCCTGGCCTTATTAGAAGAGAATAGTAGTTTCGCCAGTAAAGCAACCTATCAGAAGGTAGCCTTCTATCGAGGAGTTGAACTGTTTATGGAAACAGATTATGCATCTGCACATGCCTTGTTCACCAAATCCTTAAATAATGCACCTGATAGATTGTTCGAAGCACGTGCAAGATATTGGAAGGCAGAATCCCAATATTTGCTAAACGCTTTTGAGGATGCCCTTGCCGACTTTCTTCTATTTAAAAGTAATCCTGCGGCATCGCGCACAGAAGAAGCCAATGATTTAGATTATAACCTGGGGTATACCTATTTTAAACTAAAAGACTACAACAACGCAATTTCCTATTACAAGGCATATGCTGATAAGGGAACGGATACCGACAAAAAAAATGATGCAAATGTGCGTCTGGGCGATTGTTATTTCGTAACCAGCAAATACTGGCCAGCGATTGAATCCTATAATAAAGTTTTGCAATCCGCAAGCCCGGAAAAAGACTACGCAGCATTCCAAAAAGCCATTAGTTACGGTTTTATAGATAGGAGTGCCACTAAAATTGAGGAACTCAATGGTTTTATTTCAAGGTATTCAAAATCCAGTTTAAAGGATGATGCCTTATTTGAATTGGGCAATTCCTATATTAAAGAAAACCAGGAGGCAATCGGATTGGAAACTTATAACCGCCTAATTAAAGATTATCCCGGAAGTACTTTGGTACCCCGGGCATTGCTAA
>JABDPH010000395.1 GCA_013042925.1 Eudoraea sp. | reverse complement strand
ATAGCACAAATGGTTTATGTAAAACTTACTTTTCAAATTCTAAAAGCAACATAACTGTAATTCCAGGATTTATTTCTTCTTCAGCCAAAGGTAATCCCACAACCTTAGGAAGAGGTGGTTCTGATTATACAGCGGCTATTGTGGCTGGTGCATTAGAGGCGAAGGAACTACAAATATGGACAGACGTTAGTGGTATGTATACTGCTAATCCCAGGATAGTTAAACAGGCCAAAGCCATTCCGCAGATCTCATATGAAGAGGCAATGGAATTATCTCATTTTGGAGCTAAAGTACTTTACCCACCAACCATTCAGCCTGTGCTGTCAAAAAACATACCTATCCTCATTAAAAATACTTTTGCACCAAACGAGCAGGGTACTTTAATTGCTAAAAACCAAAATGCCCTGGGTAAGTCTGTTCGTGGTATCAGTAATGTAGAGCATATTACCCTTCTTTCATTGGAAGGCCCTGGAATGATTGGTATACCGGGTATTTCAAAACGATTTTTTGAGGTGCTTTCTCAGGCGGGTATTAGTGTTGTACTCATAACACAGGCATCCTCTGAGCATTCAATTTGCGTTGGAATTTCTGATAACGATGCCGCAATTGCAGAATCATTGGTAAATACAGCTTTTGAATATGAAATAGCCACGCAAAAAATAAAGCCTGTATTAGTAGAAACTGAACTCGCCATTATTGCCCTCGTAGGAGATAATATGAAAAGCCATCAAGGCCTTAGCGGAAAGATGTTCAGTGCATTAGGTAAGAATAACGTAAATATCAGAGCCATTGCCCAAGGGGCTTCTGAAAGGAATATTTCGGCCGTTATTAGAAAAGATGATATAAAAAAAGCCCTTAATACCTTACATGAAGAGTTCTTTGAGGAAAACATTAAGCAATTAAACCTCTACGTAATGGGCGTGGGTAATGTGGGTTCCAGGTTTATTAAGCAAATCCAAAATCAGAAAAAATATCTTAAAAAGAACCTTAAACTAAATCCAAGGGTCATTGGATTATCTAATTCGAGAACAATGGTTTTTGATGAGGATGGGATACCATTGGAACGGTGGGAAGAGTTGTTGGAAAAAGGAGAAAAAGCGGATAAGACCAGGTTTTATGAAAACGTATTAAAATACAACTATCGCAATAGCATTTTTGTAGATAATACCGCCAGCGAAATTGTAGCCGATACTTATTCTGATTATTTAAAACGAAGTGTTTCAGTAGTTACCTGCAATAAAATTGCTTGTTCTTCGGACTATGAAAAATACAGGGATCTTAAAGAGCTTTCAAGAGAATATAATTCACCATTCCTATTTGAGACAAATGTGGGTGCGGGATTGCCCATAATAGACACTCTAAAGCATTTGATTGCCTCCGGAGATAAAATCAACAAAATACAAGCTGTGTTATCAGGAAGCCTGAATTTTGTATTTAATAATTTTGACGATACCACCACTTTTCATGATGTTGTTAAAAGGGCGCAGGAAGAGGGATATACAGAACCGGATCCAAAAATAGATCTCAGTGGGATCGATGTAATGCGTAAGATTTTAATCCTGGCAAGAGAAAGTGGTTATAAACTGGATATAGAGGAAATAGAGAACAAATCATTTTTACCCGAAGAAAGTTTGGCGACTACCAATAATGAAGACTTTTACACTTCTCTTATCACCCATGAAAAATCCTTTCAGGAACTATACGCAAATGCGGTATCGGCTAAAAGCAAGCTAAAATATGTTGCAGAATTTGCAAATGGAAAAGCGAGTGTTGGAATAGAGCAAATCCCTAAGGGTCATGATTTTTATAATTTGGAAGGAAGTGATAATATTGTACTCTTCTATACTGAAAGATATCCCAACCAACCATTGATTATCAAGGGTGCCGGGGCCGGGGCTGATGTTACGGCATCCGGAATTTTTGCAGATATAATCAGAATTGGAAATTTTTAATTAAATGAATAAAATTAAAGTCTTTTGTCCGGCTACAATAGCAAATATCTCCTGTGGATTTGATGTCCTTGGTTTAGCCCTGGAAGCAATAGGCGATGAAATGATCGTGCAAAAGACAAAAGAACCTGGTATCAGGATTTCTAAAATAACAGGACAATCACTACCCCTGGCAACATTAGATAATGTAGCTGGCGTTGCCGGATTGGCTTTCTTAAAAGAAAGCAATTATAATGGTGGCTTTGAGATTGAAATTCATAAAAAGATAAAAGCCGGTAGTGGTATTGGAAGCAGTGCTGCAAGTGCTGCCGGTGCTGTATGGGCAATGAATGAACTTCTGGATAAGCCATATACACCAATTGAGCTGGTAAAATTTGCCATGCTAGGAGAGGCATTAGCCAGCGGCGTAGCTCATGCAGATAATGTAGCACCCGCTTTATATGGGGGATTTACCCTGGTACGCAGTTATGAACCCTTAGATATTATCAAAATAAATACACCTCCTGAATTGTTTGCTTCGGTGATCCACCCTCAGATTGAAGTAAAGACATCAGATTCAAGAAAAATTCTTAAAACATCAATTACCTTAAAAGATGGAATAAGACAATGGGGAAATGTTGGCGGGCTCGTATCAGGACTTTTCCTTGAAGACTACGACCTGATTGGCAGGTCTTTAGTAGACCATATAATAGAACCTATACGATCCATGCTTATACCCGGATTTAGTGATGTAAAATCAGAAACTATGAAAGCAGGGGCTCTGGGTACCGGAATTTCCGGATCGGGGCCATCTATTTTTGCTTTGAGCAAAGGCAAGGCAACTGCCGAAAAAGTGGCAGAAGCTATGAGGAATGTATACATCAATATTGGTGTGGATTATGATGTATATGTTTCAAAAATAAATACCAAAGGAATGTATGAAATATGATTTTGACTTTTTATTCCTTAAAACCTGCAAATGAAATTTTATAGTTTAAATAAAAAAGCTCAGGATGTATCTTTTAAAGATGCTGTGATTAAAGGCATAGCCCCCGACAGAGGTTTATACTTTCCAAGTGAAATAAACCCGCTGTCTGATTCTTTTTTTGAAAATATTGAAGATCTTACAGATCATGAAATTGCCTTTGAGGCAATAAAACAATTTGTAAGTGATAGCATTCCGGAAATTATATTAAAAGAGATTATACATAGTGTGTTAGATTTTCCCTTTCCCGTTGTGGAATTGGAAAAAAATGTAGCAACCTTAGAGCTTTTTCATGGACCTACGCTCGCATTTAAAGATGTAGGCGCCAGATTTATGGCGCATTGCCTTGGTTATTTCTCAGAAGGTCAAAATAGTGAGCTGACCGTGCTGGTAGCCACTTCTGGAGACACCGGTGG
>JABDPH010000391.1 GCA_013042925.1 Eudoraea sp. | reverse complement strand
CAATGTTCCTGTAGAACGAATTATCGCCACCTCAACAACTCATATCCCGGCCCTGGAAAATCTTGGCGTTATTGACAAACTTGTTGGTTTTCCCGAAACCAGATATATTTCTTCAGAAGCTACCAGGGAAAAAATAGATAAAGGAAAAATTACAGATCTGGGTAATAACGAGTCAATTAATACTGAAATGGCCATAAACCTCAATCCCGATCTGATAATAGGTTTCAGTATAAATATTCAGAACAAGGCCTATGAAACACTTCAGCGTTCAAATGTTCCAATTGTTTACAACGGAGACTGGACAGAAGAAACACCTCTGGGCAAGGCGGAGTGGATAAAATTCTTTGCTCCTTTCTTTGGTTTGGAGGAAAAGGCTGAAAATCTATTTAAGGCTACCGAAGAAAACTATTTAGCCGCCAAGGCTCTTGCAAAGCAAGCAACCAACAAACCTACGGTGCTTAGCGGCGCTCTTTATAAAGATGTGTGGTATCTCCCGGGAGGGAAAAGTTGGGCGGCCAGCTTCATTAATGATGCTAATGCAGATTATTTATGGAGCGACACAAATGCAACCGGAAGCCTCTCACTAAGTGTAGAAAGTGTGCTGGCTAAGGCAACTGATGCATCATTTTGGGTGTCTCCTTCTCAATATATATCCTATAATGAACTCGATAAGGCTAGCAGGCATTATCACCGGTTCAAAGCTTATAAAGAGAAAAAAATATACACCTTTGCCAATACAAAGGGAGAAACCGGTGGGTTGTTGTTTTATGAATTGGGCCCTGCCAGGCCTGATTTGATCTTAAAAGATCTTATTTACATTTTTCATCCCGAATTAATGCCGGAACATGAACTTTTCTTCTTTAAACCTTTACTATAGTGCAAAGATCAAATACATACCTGTTTCCCTTTTTACTGTTATTTCTGGTTTTACTTTTTTGTTTTGTGCTTAACCTGAGCCTTGGATCCGTAGCCATTCCTTTTAATGATACTCTGACAAGCATTTTAGGCGGGCAAATTGAAAATGAATCATGGCAGTACATTATATGGAATTACAGGGTTCCAAAGGCCTTTACTGCTATTTTGGTAGGTAGTGGACTATCCCTTAGCGGTTTGTTAATGCAGACTCTTTTCAGGAATCCCCTGGCCGGACCCTTTGTTTTGGGAATAAGTTCAGGCGCGAGTTTGGGAGCAGCCCTCTTAATCATGGGATCTACACTTTTTTCTCAGTGGTTTATTTTTGAAGTCATCAATGATGTTTCCCTTGCTATTGCTTCAAGTATAGGAAGTTTTTTAGTTCTATTAGCCGTAATTGCCGTAGCAACAAGAGTTAAAGATACCATGGCTTTGCTCATTATTGGATTAATGTTTGGCAGTATTACAGCCGCCCTGGTAAGTGTCCTCTCCTACTTTACAGATGCTGATAAATTGCAACAATATATTTTTTGGGCATTTGGCAGTGTCGGGAATTTATCAGGATTTCAACTGGCTCTGTTATCAGTATTTATCCTTATTGGCATTCTCTTGAGTATTATTTCTGTCAAATCACTCAATGCCTTGCTTCTTGGAGAAAATTACGCGCGAAGTCTTGGTGTTCAATTGAAAAAAACCCGTTTCATAATAATTGTAGCGACAGGATTACTCGCCGGGGCAGTAACGGCATTTGCCGGGCCCATTGCGTTTATTGGGCTGGCTGTGCCACACTTAACCCGCCAAATTTTCAATACAACCGATCATAAAATCTTGGTGCCTGCTGTACTTGTATATGGGGCAATACTTCTGTTACTTTGTGATTTGATTGCTCAATTACCTTCTTCATCCTATGTATTGCCATTAAACGCTATAACTTCGGTAGTAGGCGCACCAGTGGTTATATGGTTATTAGTAAGAAAGAAAAAAATGATATTTTAATCGATAAAAAACTCTATACCATTTCAGCAAAAAACGAACATATTATTATTGAAGCTAAAAAGTTGTCTATTGGATATACTTCTCGTAAAAAGAAGACTTTTATAGCTAACCATATTAGTTTTGGACTGAAAAAAGGAGAGCTTGGTGCAATTGTTGGCATAAACGGAATTGGCAAGTCAACACTGTTGCGAACTTTAGGACGCGTACAACCCAAATTATCAGGTTCAATCTTGATTAACAATGAACCCCTCGAATCCTTAAAGTCAGATGAGTTGGCAACCCTCGTAAGTGTTGTGCTGACAGAACCGATTGCATCAAAAAATCTGACTGTATTACAACTTGTAAGCTTAGGAAGACATCCCTATACTAACTGGATCGGGACTTTATCAGCCGATGATCAATCTAAAATCCTAAAAGCCATCAATATGTTGGAATTAGATCATTTACAGCATAATAAATGTTATGAACTCAGTGATGGTCAACTGCAAAAGGTCATGATAGCCAGGGCATTGGCCCAGGATACTGAAATTATTCTTCTGGATGAGCCCACCACACATCTGGATCTCTACCATAAAGTGCACATATTAAAACTATTGCAAAGAATCGCTCATGACACTAAAAAAGTTGTTCTATACACTACCCACGAAATAGACCTGGCTATCCAGTTATGTGATAAAATATTTGTGATGAATAGGGATAATAATAGTTTTGGCGCGCCCTGTGCACTTATCGAAAGCAAAAGCTTTGAGGATTTATTCCCAAAAGACGCCATTACCTTTAACCCGGAATCGGGTTCATTTAAGATTAATAAGTAAGCTTAGCCATCGCTGAATTTTTAATGTTAATCAATTATCTTTACTTTCCAGAATCAAAATTATATGGAAGCCTATTTGGTATATAGTATACTTGCCTTAGTTTTTTTGGTAGCCGGTTATTTTTTAGGTAACTACATCCAAAATCTTAAGACAAAATCGAGTCAGAGCACCCTGCTAGAACGCGAGCAACAACTCCGTAATAACCTTACAGAAATGGAGAAAAGGTTGGCATTGGGCATTGATGAGACCCGAGAATTGCGATCTCAAAAGGAGCGTTTAGGGATTCAGATAAGCAGGTATGAAGCCGAAATGGAAAATTTGCAACAAAAGAATACAGAACAGAAGGCAGAGGTAGATAAACTTCAGGAAAAATTTACCAAAGAATTTGAAAATTTGGCTAATAAAATACTGGATGTAAAATCTGAGAAATTTACAAAGCAGAATAAAGAAAACATTGAGAACATCCTCAATCCTTTAAAGGAAAAGATCAAAACTTTTGAAGACAAAGTTGAAAAAAGTCAAAAAGAAAATATTAGCATCCACTCATCCCTCAAAGAGCAATTATTAAATCTGCAAAGTCAAAATCTAAAAATTACACAGGAAGCAGAAAATCTTACAAAGGCTTTAAAGGGAGACAGCAAAATGCAAGGAAATTGGGGGGAATTAGTGTTGGAGAGGGTGCTGGAAAAATCAGGTCTTGAAAAAGACCGGGAATATTCTGTTCAGCAAAGTTTTACAAGGGAGGATGGCAGCAGGGTATTGCCAGATGTAATAATTAATCTACCTGATGGTAAAAAAATGATCGTAGATGCAAAAGTGTCGCTTACGGCCTATGAACGATACATAAATGCTGAAGAAGAATTGCGGGAAAAATATTTAAAAGAACATATAGGTTCTATAAAGACTCATGTGGATCAGCTGTCCTCAAAAAAATACGAGGATCTTTATGAAATGGAAAGCCCTGATTTTGTTCTTATGTTTATTCCTATTGAACCTGCTTTTGCAATTGCAATAAACTATGACAACTCCATCTACAATAAGGCCTTTGAACAAAACATTGTCATTGTTACACCATCCACCTTATTAGCAACGCTTCGCACTATTGATAGCATGTGGAACAATGAAAAGCAACAAAGAAATGCCATTGAAATTGCCAGACAGGCGGGAGCTTTATATGATAAATTTGAAGGTTTTATAACAGATTTGACTAAGGTGGGTAAAAAAATGGATGAGGCTAAGACGGAATACAAGGGCGCTATGAATAAATTGGTAGAAGGCCGCGGAAATATTATAACCAGCATTGAAAAACTGAAGAAAATGGGTGCTAAAGCCAAAAAATCTCTGCCAGACAAATATCTTGAACGAGCACAGCAAGATGATTTTGATGAAAAACTAAATTAGTAAGCATGAAAAAAGCTTTGTTTATTGGGGTTACTATTATCATTTTAGCTTTTGCCTCATACTTTACTTTTGTTTATTATGTGCCCTATAGCAAAGGGGTTCGATCCGGGGAGTTAATAAAAATAAGTCATAAAGGCGTGGTTTTTAAAACATGGGAAGGAGAATTAAGCCAGGGCATCTCTGGTGCACAAATATTTCAGTTTTCCGTTTCCAGCAAAAAGAAAGATGTTATTGAAAAGCTGAAAGAATATCAGGGAGCCTATGTAAAACTGAATTACGAGGAACGATATACTACATTCTCCTGGTGGGGCGATACAAAATATTTTATAACAGAGGTAAAACTTGAAAAATCACCTCATTTTAATAACTAACTCACAGATTCAAAAGAGTTTCTCAAAACAGTTGAATATTAAATTCAGCTTTATTCAATTAATTTTCCCGCCTCTGAATCTAAAAACCAGTTTAACCTGCCAGATTTGGGCACAACAAGTGAAGCAGGGTATGAATTGTAGTTTCCTTTCTTATCAATTATCTCCAATACTTTTTGAGCCTTATTTTCACCGGTTACCAAGAAGACCACTTCTTTGGCATTATTTATAATATTACCTGTAAGAGATACTCTTTTCTGACCCGTTTCCGGATGTTCTGCAACCTCACAATACGATTGAGAGTTCCATAAGCTGATCTGATTTGGAAATATAGAAGCTGTATGTCCATCATCACCAATTCCCAGTATTATGAGATCAAATTGGGGTTGCATATTATGGCCAGGTAGCTTGGCTTCTAAAAGGCCTGCATATCGCGCCGCCTCTTCCTCGGGTTTGTTCTCGCCTTTTATACGGTGTATATTCCCCAAGGGTAGTTCTACTTTAGAAAATAGATAATCATTGGCCATTTTGTAGTTACTCTCTGCATCATCAGCAGGGACACAGCGCTCATCACCCCAATAGAATTGAACTTTTGACCAATCTATCTTATTTTTAAAATGTTCTGCCAATTCCTTAAAAACTTCTTTTGGAGTGCTTCCACCAGACAAGGCAACATGTAAAATATTATTTTTAGCTACAAGCTTAGCAAGGTATTCTGAAAATGATTTGGCCGTTTGTTTTTTAGATTCCGATATATTGACTTTCATATCCTTGGCTTAATATATTACGCAGAAACCAGGATCATCTGCCAGGTGTTCCCCGGGGTTTCTCCAACTATAAAGACCGTCAAAAAGTTCGTCCGCATTTTGAGGACCCCAGAGGCCGGAGGAATAGCCATAGGTTTTCACATCTTTTCCATTCTTCCAGTATTCCAAAATTGGATCTACAAACTCCCACGCTGCTTCTACTTCATCTGCCCTTGCATATAGAGTTGGGTCTCCCTGCATGGCATCTAACAAGAGTCGCTCATAGGCGTTCATGACGTTTTTCTCGGACAAGCCTGAATAGTAAAATTCTAGATTTGCTCGCTCTACCTTAAAACCCTGCCCGGGAACTTTAACCCCGAATTTTATTAATATTCCTTCATCAGGTTGTATTCTGATAATTAACTTATTGTCTTTATCAATGATTCCTGATTCACTAAAAATATGATGATGTGGAGATTTAAAATGTATCACTACTTCGGTAACCTTTGTTGGCATTCGCTTGGCCGTTCGGACATAAAAAGGTACATCTTTCCATCGCCAGTTGTCGATGTAGAACTTAATAGCTGCATAAGTTTCCGTTGTAGATTCGGGGTCTACCCCTTCTTCTTCCCTGTAGCCAGGAACTTGCTCACCCATAAAATCCGAAGCCAAATATTGACCTCTTATAGTATTTTTAAACAAGGTTTTCTCATCTCTCATAATCCTCAGAGACTTTAGGGCTTTGACTTTCTCATTCCGAATTTCTTCTGCTTTATCATCAATTGGGGGTTCCATTACTACCAGTGAGATAATTTGCAAAAGGTGATTCTGAAACATATCACGTAATGCACCAGATTTATCATAGTAGCCACCTCTTTTTTCTACACCTACTGTTTCTGCATTAGTAATCTCAACATGATGAATATAATTTCTATTCCACAAGGGCTCAAAGATGCTGTTTGCAAATCTGGTTATCAAAAGGTTTTGAACGGTTTCTTTACCCAGGTAGTGATCTATCCTGTAAATTTGAGGCTCGCTGTAATATTTTTGTAGTCCCGTATTTAATTTTTTGGCGGTTTCGTAGCTATAACCAAATGGTTTTTCCACAATCAGTCTCTTCCAGCCTTGTGACTCATCTGCCAAGTCCTGAGCAGCCAGATTCATCGCAATAGTTTCATAAATATTCGGTGGAGTGGATAAATAAAACATGTAATTATTCTCTGTACCATGCTCTTCGTCTAGCATAGTGATCCGCTCTTTTAATCCGTTGTATTCTGAACTGTAATCATTTCCAATTTCAGTGTAAAAGATCTTATTGGCAAAAGCCTTTACATAGGCTTCATCATGACTATTAAGCTTCTCCTTTAGATATTTGCTATTGGCGACAACCTTATCTCTAAATTCCTGATCGCTTAAAACGCTTCTGCTAGTACCTAAAACGACAAAGTTCTTAGGCAAATAATTGCCTTTATAAAGGTCGAACAATGCGGGGATTAGCTTTCTTGAAGTTAGATCACCTGAAGCACCGAAAATTATCAGCATTTGATTTTCTACTATAGTCATAGGCAGATTAGTCAATTTTTTAATAAATTATACCCTCGGAGAAAATTTCAATTGATCTTTTATAAGATATTTTAAATTATTTTTAATTCTCGCCTTTGGCTAAGATAAAATTTATTTACTTCATTAATAGAAGAAAATTATGCTGTCAACCTTAAGTCGAAAAAACCTTTAAATTCATTCTTATGCAAAATAATGCCTACGATTTCGGACTGGTTGGCCTTGGTGTAATGGGTCGCAATTTTATCTTAAATGTTGCAGACAACAATTATAAAGCCTTTGGATATGATCTTGATCCTGAAAAAGTAAGTGCTCTGATAGATGAGGGCGGAGATGTGGGAAGAGTAAATGCTTCTGGAGACATTAGCACTTTTGTCAATGCCCTGTCATTACCCCGTAAAATTATGTTACTGGTGCCCGCTGGGAAGATTGTAGACAATGTCATTGAAAGCCTGTTGCCCTATTTATCCGCGAATGATATTATAATAGATGGTGGCAATTCATTTTTTACCGATACAGACCGCAGAGAAGCCTATTTAAAATCCAAAGGGATTAACTTTTTTGGTGCCGGTGTTTCCGGGGGCGCAGAAGGTGCGAGAAATGGTCCTAGTATAATGCCGGGAGGTTCCAGAAAGGCATATAAGGAAGTGCAACCGATTTTTGAAGCAGTAGCTGCCAAATTTAACAATGAGCCCTGTGTGGCATATATGGGTCCGAAATCTGCAGGCAACTATGTAAAAATGGTGCACAATGGCATAGAGTATGGTTTGATGCAATTAACGGCGGAATTTTATGATCTATTACAAAAGAGTGGTCAATTGAACAATGCGGAATTGCATAAGGTATATTCCGAATGGAATAAAGGACGGTTACAATCCTTTTTGGTGGAAATAAGTGCACAAATATTTGAGAAAGAAGATCCTTTTGGACAAGGCATGTTGGTAGATAAAATTTTAGACAAGGCCAAACAAAAAGGTACAGGTAAATGGACTTCTCAAAATGCCATGGATATAGGAATTCCTATTCCAACTATAGATATTGCAGTTAGCATGCGTGAGATTTCTGCCCTTAAACCAGAAAGAGTGTTAGCGGCAAAAAAGTATGAACAGGGTTCAATTGACTTACCAGAAAAGCAAAAACTTATTACAAATGCTGAAAAAGCCCTGTACTTTGCCTTTATTATAACATATGCGCAAGGAATGCATCAATTAAAAGCAGCTTCTGATGAATATGGATATGAGCTCAGCTTAGCAGAAATAGCAAAAATATGGAGAGCCGGCTGTATTATAAGGGCAGCACTTTTAGAAGGTATTGCCAATGCTTTTGAGGAGGACAAGGAATTAACCAATCTACTTTTATCACCTGCTTTTGAAGAAAAAATAAAGGATACTGTAGCTGCCGCCAGGGAGTTAGTGGCGTTTGCCGCAAATAACGGGATTCCCATGCCGGGGCTATTTAATTCCCTTAGTTATTTTGATGCTTATACTTCGGCCAGACTACCTTTAAATCTTATTCAAGCTCAGCGAGATTATTTCGGTTCACACACCTATGAAAGAATAGATAAAGAGGGAATCTTCCATACAGACTGGAGCTGATTTTGTAAAAGCTTACTTGTGTTCATGAAAACCAGAGATCAAATTTAGACATGAAATGAAAGCTCAACGAACAAAATCCCTTTGTCTTTATTTATTTCTGCTAATGGTCTCGGGTGCAATATCCCAAACCCAGCCTGTACTCATTCAGGATATTACTGGCTTGAATGCAGTAAAACCTGGAGAAATTTGGCTATCACATGAGCACATATTGGTTGATTTTATTGGTGCAGACAGTATTAGTCCTGCCTCCTGGAAAAAGTCCGAAGTTGTAGAGCAGTTACTTCCTTTTCTATTAGAACTTCAGAATTTTGATGTGAAATACTTTGTAGATGCTAC
>JABDPH010000032.1 GCA_013042925.1 Eudoraea sp. | reverse complement strand
AATTAGGAGATAAATTTTATCTGCGACCAGAGGTAGTTTATACCCATACAAAGTCTGGTTATTCCGACGGTGACCTTAAAATTGACAAACTTGATATTCCTATACTAGGAGGTTGGCGCATAATTGGCCCTTTAAACGTCTTTATGGGTCCCTCATTTCAATATATTTTTAATTCTAAATTCAGCGATATCTCTATAGAGGATATTGAAAATGACTTTACAGTAGGCCTGAATATTGGCGCAGGGGTCAACCTGGGAAGAATTGGATTAGAAATACGCTATGAACGTGGTTTCGGAGAGAACATAGCTACTTTTATTAATGACAATATTACATCTTTGCCCGAAAGTAGAGTAGATACCAGGGCAGACCAGGTTATCTTTAGCTTATCTTACAAATTCTAGCTAATTTTTAGACATAATATAAAAAGCCCGCATCTTTGCGGGCTTTTTAGTTAAAACAATTCTTTCTATTAACTATCTGCATCCAGATAATCAGGGGTTCCATCTCCATCGGAATCCGGAAATGTAATATTTCCTTCATTGTCGATTACAATTTCTTCTCTGGTAAGCGTGCCATCCTGATCGTCATCCTGATCCAGGTGGTTTGGCAGGAACCCAAAGCCAGAGGATAATTCAACACTTTCATCAGTATTATCATCAGACAGAATGCCATTATTATTTAAGTCTTCCATAATGGAAGGAATTCCATCATTATCGTAATCCGTGGCCTCTTCAAACAAACCGGTATTTACCTGAAAAACCAGTATGTCATAAAGCTCGATACCACCACTTAATGGCGGGTTGTTATAATAGGCCAATCCGGAAGGGAGAAACATCAATCCAATACCACTTCCTATAATCTCTGAAGTGCCATCAGGATTAGAAATTACCTCGGTACCCACCTTAAAGTTTGAAATGCCTGCAGCATAACCTCTAAGAAAAAATGGCAGATATTGCCAGGTATAGGTAACGTTACTGTCAAAAACGTTCCCGGAAAGCAACTGGCCTTCATATTTTACTAAAGTTGAATCTCCGACAGTAGGGCTTCCGCCTGTTCCCTCACGAGCTTCAAGATAATATAGTGTGTGATCAACCACTACATCATCTTCTAAATTAAAAGTTTCAGAGGAAACCGGAATAGTCATTATAGACACCTGATCTGAAAGCGGAATTTTATCCTGAGCATCACCAGCTATCGTATCCAAAACTATCTTAAAATTGAAATCCGCAGGCGGGTTTTCAAATTCTTCATAGTTATAATAATGTGTTTTTAAATAATCTTTAATTTCAGCATCATTTTCTGCTTCAACCTCAGCAAGGGCCCTTGGAGGCACAACCTCCACATTAATACTATCATCATTACTACAAGCAGCTAGTATAGACAAGGCCGCAATAAAGAGCAGAACTCCTTTTTCTTTCATAGATCTTCTTTTGAAGCCCGCAAGATACAATTTTCCACTATTTTTGTTTAAGTCGTTAACAAAGATTTTTAATTGTAAATGCGTATAGATAAGTATTTATGGTGTACCCGATATTATAAGACCCGAAATATGGCAACAGAAGCCTGTAAAAAAGGGCATGTGCGTATTAATGGAAAAGCAGTTAAACCTTCCAGGGAAGTTTATAAACTGGATGAAATTGTAGTGCGTAAAAATCAAATTAATTATGAACTTAACGTCCTGGATATACCCCCCGGACGCGTTGGCGCCAAACTTGTGGATATTTATAGAAAGGATACCACACCCAAGGAAGCATTTCAAAATACTGAACTATTGCGTTTGAGCAAAAATCATTACAGGGAAAAAGGTCTGGGCAGACCAACTAAAAAGGAAAGACGGGACATAGACGATTATCTGGATGAATCTGAATAAAGACTATTGGGAAGAGCGGTATGCGGTTAATAATTTGGGATGGGATATTGGTGAAGTATCTACTCCCCTGAAGGAATATATTGATCAGCTTGAAGATAAAAACCTTAAAATATTGATTCCCGGCGCTGGCAATGGTTATGAAGCAATATATCTTCGCATGAGTGGCTTTACCAATGTTTATGTGCTGGATCTCGCAAGGCAGCCTTTGGAAAAAATAAAAGTCGAAATTCCCGAAATTGAGGATAAGCACCTCATAAATGGCGATTTTTTTGATCTGGACCTAAAGGATTTCGACTTAATACTGGAACAGACTTTTTTTTGTGCCCTGAATCCTAAGTTGCGTGCAAACTACGTCCAAAAAATGCTTCAGCTTTTAAAGCAGGGCGGCAAACTTGCCGGACTTTTTTTTGATTTCCCGTTAACTCCCAGTGGTCCTCCGTTTGGAGGTAGTGCAGAAGAATATAGGGCATTATTTGATCCATTTTTCAAGATTAAAGTGCTGGAGCGTGCAAACAACTCCATCTCACCCAGAAAAGGTAAAGAACTGTTTTTTATCTTTGAAAAATAATTAAGTGCCATTATGCAAAATAAAATACTCTCCCACGTACAAATTCAACATAAGATAAGGAGGATTGCCTATCAGATCTATGAAACCAATGTATCTGAGAAAAAAATTATAATCGCAGGAATTGTCGGAGGAGGTCTAAAATTTGCAAAAAAATTACAGGCGGTATTAGAAGACATCACAACAGCAGAAATTGTATTATGTAAAGTGATGATGGATAAAAAG
>JABDPH010000386.1 GCA_013042925.1 Eudoraea sp. | reverse complement strand
TTTTCCATTGCAGATCAAATGTACAAATTAAATTGAACTATTATAATTTGTATTCTAATTTTTACGAATTAGCAACTTTTGACCTTTCAATTTATATATTTCGTAAACCATAAACCCAAAAACTATTAAATATTCAATCAATAAAAATCCAAGATTCTCTTTAAATTCGGGATTCTCGTAAGCGGAATAACTTAAAATGATCGCCAATGACCAGGCTAGAGGGAATCGATATTCTGTAAAAACTGTCAGCCCGGCTAAAAAAATTATGTACCAAGGATGAACTGTAGGAGACAGAAAATAATAAAGCGCAAGAACCCATAACATGGAACTTATGAGGACAGATAATTTTTTGTTATTCCTTAAAAAAATCAATAATAAAACAAAACCAATCATTATATATGGGACCAATTTTCCATAGGTTTTTATTAACTCCCAGGGTTTTGCATCAAATTTTACAGCAATCTGTTTAATGATATTGTAGAGGCCTGCATTGAATTCAAAATTAGAAAACCACAAGCCAATAGTATTAGTATAATTGTTAAGGAAATCGATTGAGTAAAATGGTAGAAGAAATAATAAAATTGTTATTCCGAGTGCTACATAAAACTTTATACTTTTCATGAACCCAAAGTAGGTAACGAATAGAGGAAGGAACATTAAGGGTATGAGTTTTACCGAAATGGAACATGCGAATGCAATGGCAGCAAACATCCATTTATTTGCTGAAAGGAAACAAAGGCCTAAAATAAAGAAAAAGAGCATCACTCCTTCAAAGTGCAGATTGCCCGTTAGTTCAATTATAATCAGAGGATTTAAAAAGTACCAAAAAATAAGATGTGGAGATCTGTTTAAGAGGCGTAGTAATTTCTTTCCAAAATAGTAGATCCCAAGATCTGCCAGTATAATTATAGACCTCATAACAATTAAGGATCCCATTATGCTCTTACCTCCCAAAAAGGCAGAAATTGCAAACAGCAATTGATTTAATGGAGGATAATTGCTAAAATGCCTGGCGCTTAATGAGCCCATACCATTGTGCAGTTCCTGTGCATTAGACAGAAGTATCTCGCCGTTTGCCATAATAGCATCAGGTGTCTGTAAATATGGATTTATACCAGATAGTACTAATTCACCATCCCATATAAACCTATAGAAATCCTGGGATAGGTTAGGTTCTACCATTAAAAAAATCAAACGAAAAAGAATACCGGAAACCAGCAGAAAGTTAAAATTCCACTTTTCAAATTGAATCAATTTATAGCAGAGGAAAAAAAGAGCAAAATAAAGACCTATAAGCTTTATAAAATCCGTTCTTACGAGGTCGTATGCGAAGCTGGTATAGAACAATAGACTTGCTAATACCAATAGAATTGACAACTTATGAAGATTCCAATAAGAAGAAATCCTTGAAGCCATTGGTCTTTATAGTTTGGTCTTTACAAAGTACACAAAAAAAGACAATTCTCAAGTACTAAAACTCATACAAAGGGCACGGTAAAAAAATCTAAGAGATTTTTTTAAATCCAGGGATTTGGCTAAAATAATGAAGTCTTATGCTTTAGCTGTCAGCGATTTAAAAGCGACAAAACCGAATCCAAGGAATAACATAAAATGAAATGGGAACAAACCAAAATCATTTAGTGGAATAGCACTGTACATTCCAAAAAGGAAATAGATCATAAGGCCAAATTCAATTACCATATTTGGAGATATCTTTTTAGCCAGATATTTATTACCCTTCCAGCTGTCTGTAAGGTTATTGATATTGAATTTTGGCGTACGAACAAATTCACTTCTTTTTCCCATATGACCTTCAAGAACGGCAACGGAATTGTGTAATGAGAAGCCAAGGGCTACCGAGAAAAATGTAAAGAATAGTTTTATATAATCCACAAAATTGTCAAAACTACTTCCCTGAATACTTTTATAAGTGAACCAATAGCAAATAAATAATATGACGGTACTTAAAATGAAAAAGCTTGTCACCTCAAATATCCAACCTAAATGGCCATAGCTATTTTTTATATAGAGCATAGGAATACTCAACATAGCTACTATAAAAACACAAAGGAACATGGAGCTGTTTAAAAGGTGCATTACTCCGTGAAATTTGGTTTTGAATGAAATATTTTTGGCGGAAATTACACTCCATACGGTTTTTCTGAAGTTTTCAGCACCGCCTTTATTCCATCTGAATTGCTGAGACCTGGCGGCACTAATTACTACCGGAAGTTCCGCTGGAGTTTCAACATCTTCGAGATACTTAAATTTCCAATTTTTTAACTGAGCTCTGTAACTAAGGTCCAGGTCTTCGGTTAAAGTATCACCCTCCCAGTTTCCTGCATCGAGAATACATTCTTTTCTCCAGATACCTGCAGTACCATTAAAGTTTATAAAGTGACCTTTTGCATTTCGTCCGACCTGTTCAAGAGTAAAGTGAGCATCAAGTGCAAAAGCCTGAATTTTTGTAAGTGTGGAATAGTCCCTATTTATATGTCCCCATCTGGTCTGAACAACACCTATTTCCTGATCTTTAAAATAAATAACTGTTTTCTTCAACCAATCACTATCCGGAAGGAAGTCGGCATCGAAAATAGCGATAAAATCACCTTTTGCAATTTGAAGCCCTTCCTTGAGAGCTCCCGCTTTAAAGCCTGTTCTGTTTTCCCTGCGGATATGCTGAATATCTAATCCTGTTTCCTTCAAGGCCTTTATTCTTGTAGCGGTTTCTTCAACGGAGTTATCTGTGGAATCGTCCAGTACCTGAATTTCCAGTTTACTTTTCGGGTATTCTATTTTTGAGATATTATCCAATAATCGCTCTACCACGTATTCCTCATTGTAGATAGGCAGCTGAATAGTTACAAACGGAATCTCTTTTGGGT
>JABDPH010000381.1 GCA_013042925.1 Eudoraea sp. | reverse complement strand
ACAATGCTCTGATCAAGAATCAAATAGTCCCGCTATTGTATAATAATACAATTTCAGGAAAAAATTTTATCTTGGTGGTTAAGAAATCAGACCTGCACAAAGCACTGAACGTAATGCACGGGCAAATTTTTGGCATTAGCAAAAAAATTAATCTGGCCATTTTTGGACATGGAAATGTAGGGGGTACATTAGTAGATCAGATATTGGATTCTAAGAAGGGAATTGAGGAAAGAAAAGGGATCAATCTCAATGTATTTGCCCTGGCAAATTCTAAAAATATACTTTTAAACAAAAATGGCATTTCTAAAAAATGGGAGGAGGAGATTAATGAAAAAGGCATTCCCTACACTGTGGATGATATTTTTAATTATGCCAGAATACATCATCTTGAAAATTTAATAGCCATAGATAATACCGCAAGCCAGGATTTTGTGGCCAATTATTTTGAATTTATCGAAAATGGATTTGATCTGGTGTCTTCTAATAAAATTGCAAATACCCTTGGATTTGACTACTACAGATTGATTAGAGATGAGTTGGCAAAAAAACAAAAACGATATCTGTATGAAACCAATGTTGGTGCAGGATTACCACTAATAGATACCATAAAACTTTTGCATCTATCCGGTGAAAATATTACACGTATTAAGGGTGTTTTCTCTGGGTCTTTGAGTTTTATTTTTAATACCTTTTCTGAAAAGGACACCTCCTTTTCAGAAATTTTAAACAAAGCCATTTCAAATGGTTTTACTGAACCCGATCCAAGAGAAGATTTATCCGGGAATGATGTGGGTAGAAAGTTGTTGATTTTAGCGCGGGAATTGGAGCTCGAAAATGAATTTGATGATATTTCAATTCAGAATCTTATACCGGTATCGCTGCGCAAGGGTAGTGTAGAGGAATTTTTAAGTGAACTTGAAGTACTTGATGATTTTTTTAGCAAAATTAAAGAAAACCAGGAACCAAATCATGTGCTCCGATATATTGGCGATTTATATGGCGATTTACAGAAGGAAAAGGGAAAACTGGAAGTAAAACTGGTATCTGTCCCTAAGGAGAGTGCCCTGGGCCAGGTTAAGGGTTCAGATTCCATTATTGAGATTTATACTGAATCGTACGGGGAGCATCCTTTAGTGATTCAAGGAGCAGGCGCAGGAGCTGCTGTAACCGCTCGTGGTGTTTTTGGGGATATATTACGCATTGCCGAAAAAATTTGATTGGGTTTGGATTAATCTTGATTATAGTAAAAGATGAAGAAAAAAAAGTTTGAGACCGAGGCCATACGCACCCAAATGGAACGTTCCGGATTTTTGGAACATTCCAGTGCCATGTACCTTACTTCTAGTTTTATTTTTGAGGATAGCGAAGATATGAGGGCTTCCTTTGCAGAAGAAAAGGATCGGAATATTTATTCGAGATATTCGAACCCAAATTCATCAGAATTTATTGAAAAAGTATGTAAAATGGAAGGCGCAGAGGATGGATTTGCCTTCTCCTCAGGGATGTCGGCCGTTTTTTCAACCTTTGCCGCCTTGTTGAACAGCGGTGATCACATAATTTCAGCACGAAGTATTTTTGGTTCAACCCATAGCCTTTTCACTCAGGTTTTCCCAAAATGGAATATTAGCCATAGCTATTTTAAGATTGACGAATTAGATAAATTAGAAAAACTAATTACATCAAAAACCAAAATACTCTATGCAGAATCACCTACAAATCCTGGTGTAGAGATTCTGGATCTAGAGGCGCTGAGCCAGTTTTCAAAAAAGCATAAACTCATAATGATAGTCGACAACTGCTTTGCTTCTCCCTATCTTCAACAGCCTATAAAATTTGGTGCGGATCTTGTAATTCATTCCGGCACAAAACTTATGGACGGACAGGGTAGGGTCTTGGCAGGCATTACGGTTGGCAAAAGAGCTTTAATAGACCAGATTTATCGGTATTCCAGAATTACAGGACCTGCTTTATCTCCATTTAATGCATGGGTTCTATCTAAAAGTCTTGAGACATTGGGCGTAAGAGTAGACCGTCATTGTGAGAATGCGCTAAAAGTGGCCGAATTTTTAGAAGGTAATAAAAGTGTCAATTGGGTAAAATATCCATTTCTTAAATCGCACCCTCAATACAAACTTGCCAGGAGACAGATGAAGGCTGGTGGATGTGTGGTTGCATTCGAGTTAAAGGGAGGCCTAAATGCGGGCAAGAAATTTTTTGACTCCATTAATATGTTATCACTATCCGCAAATTTGGGTGATACCCGAAGTATTGTTACACATCCCGCATCTACAACACACAGCAAGTTGTCTGCAGAAGAAAGATTGGAATGCGGAATTACCGATGGAATGGTGCGAATATCAGTTGGTCTTGAGCATACAGATGATATTATTAACGACATAGGGCAGGCCTTAGGTAGGATATGAGAAATAGGAATATTCCTATTTTGACTATCTTCGCATAATGCTTTCTAAAAAGACAAAATACGGGATA
>JABDPH010000374.1 GCA_013042925.1 Eudoraea sp. | reverse complement strand
TTAGCTGTAGAACATCCATTTATAAACATAATTGCGATAGTTTTAATCACCATTGGCTGGTCTCGCCATAAAAAGTTCATGGAAGCCAAAAGAAAGTTTAAAGCAATCACCATTTTTTACGGCCTTGGCCTTGTTCTTATCCTAAGCAGGATTCCCTGGAATCAGTGGTTTAACTAATCAATAAGATAAATTATGAAATTATTAAGCAATATTGTAGCCTTATTATTTAGCCTTGTGGTTCTTGCACAGGAGCAATCTTTATTCAATGGCAAAGATCTTACCGGATGGACCATCTATGGTACTGAAAAATGGTATGTAGAGGATGGACTTTTAGTTTCTGAAAGTGGTCCCGATGCGCAATATGGATATCTGGCTACAGATGAATATTACCAAGACTTTGTGTTAACCTTGGAGTTTTTTCAGGAAGCTGATGGTAATAGTGGGGTATTTATAAGGTCTACCATTGATGGAACCAAGGTAAGTGGCTGGCAGGTAGAAGTGGCTCCAAAAGGCCATCATACCGGAGGGGTATATGAATCCTATGGCAGGGGTTGGTTAATTAAGCCCAGTGCTGAAAAGGAGAAGGTGCTTAAGGAAGGGGACTGGAATAAAATGAAAATACAATTATCCGGAGATGAGCTTACTTCATGGCTTAATGGTGTGGAAATGGTTTCTATTAAAGATGATAAAATTGGAGCAGGCGAAGGCTCTATAGCGCTCCAAATCCATGATGGTGGTGGAATAAAGGTTAAATGGAGAAATATTAAAATAATCACTCCAGAATAAATCTTACTCCACTTTCTTTATTAGAAAAGTATAGACTGGGAAATGATCACTATACCCACCCTGGTAACTTCCGGCTACATAGGTCCGAAATGGATAGCCCTTGTAGTTTCCTGTTTTGTTTCTTAAGTAATTAGGATGATAGATACCAGCTTTCCAAAAGGTGTATGATTTCCTATTATCATTTAAAAGATTTTTTGAGAGTAGAATTTGGTCGAACAAATTCCATTGGTCCCTATAGGCCAGGGAACCGTCACCTTTTTTATATAGGGATTGCATGGGATTAAAGAGAGCCGAACTTTCTTCGTTCTGCCTGTCAGAAGATATCAGTGTGTTTTTTATACTGCTATCATTGGGATTATCATTCAGATCCCCCATAGATATTATTTTTGCATCAACGTTGAATCTTAACACAGAATCTATTATTCTTCTATTGAGTCTCGCGGCAGCCTTTCTGTAAGGTTGGCTTCTTTTGACACCTCCACTGCGAGAAGGCCAATGGTTAACTATGATATAGAATTCCTCGCCCTCCAATAATCCCTCTACTACAAGTTGATCCCTGGTGAAATCTCGTTGATCAGAATCATTAAATATCAGAAGTCGGTGACTTTTAAATGAGATAGGAATAAAGCTATTGCTTTTATAGATTAAAGCCACATCTATTCCTCTTTCATCCGGAGAATCGAAATGAATAATTTTGAAGTCATAAATTCGAAGAAGTGGATGATTTATTAAGTCCTTTATTACTTTCAGATTTTCAACTTCACATAGACCAACTATATCAGGGCAAGTTTGCGTAATTGACTGCCCAATCTCTGAGATTACTTTTGCTATATGGTTGATTTTAATATTATAACGTTCCAAAGTCCAGTTATAATTTCCACTTGGGGTCATTTCATCATCAAAGTATAATGAATCATTAACGGTATCAAAAAGGTTTTCAACATTGTAAAAAGCGATGGTACGTATGCTGTACCGGGCCACTTTTTGCGGATGTGCCATATTTGAAATTAGTAAACCAACAAAAAACACGCACTTTACGTCCATAATGGTCAATATTCCATATTAGTTACAACCTGTTTCCAATTGCAATTTATACCCGGATGCCGCAAGCAAAATGCAGCCGGTAAGAATACTTTCGGTCTGAATCTTATGAAAATTTGAATGCGATTTATCCACTGTATTTTTATTCTCTTATTCTTTTTTCAAGTACTTAAAGGGCAACAAATAAGTATAAACGGGAGTATCGGAGATGCGCAAAGTCTTCTTGCAATTTCTCATGCAACTATTGAAATTGAGGGGACCTCTTTGAAGGTAATGACCGATATGGATGGGAGCTTTAAAATAGTCACTGCTTTAAAAGGGGAGTTCATATTATCAATTAAAGCCAGGGAATATATTGAAAAAAGGCTGCCTTTGGAGATTTCTCAGGATGAAATAAAGCTGGGACAAATATTAATTGAAAAGGACACTTCCATTGATCAAAATGAAATTTTAGTGACACTAACCGATAACCAAATTAATGGGGAACAAGAGGGAGGAAATTTAGGCATGTTGACAGCCACCCGTGATGTCTTTTTAAATCGTGCAGCCTTTGATTTTGGACAAGTATTTTTCAAAGTGAAGGGTTATGACTCACGAAATGGTAGTGTGCTTATAAATGGTGTTGTTATGAATAAACTTCGTGATGGAAGGCCACAATGGAACAATTGGGGTGGTCTGAATGATGTAATAAGGAACCAGGATTTTAACCTAGGATTACAATCATCTCCTTATGGATTTGGAGGACTTCTGGGGGTCACAAATATAGACACAAGACCGTCAGGCCTTCGATCGGGGATTAGATTATCCGGCTCTCTTTCCAATCGTATTTATTCGGGACGTATCATGGCAAGTTATACCTCGAGAAAGAAGAAAAGCAATTTTTTATATTCTCTAGCAGCATCAAGAAGATGGGCCAGGGAAGGATTTGTAAACGGAACATTATATGATGCCTTTTCCATATATGGAGCAATGGAATATCAAGTCAACCCAACTAATAGTTTACTTTTTACAGGTATTCTTTCTTCTAATCGCCGTGGCAGTTCTGCAGCTATGACTGAGGAGGTTTATAACTTAGTGGGTAATAGGTACAACCCCTATTGGGGATTCCATAATGACCACTTTCGCAATTCCAGGGAGCGTAAAATTTTGGAACCGCTATTTAT
Organism: Eudoraea sp.; assembly: GCA_013042925.1. Taxonomy (GTDB): domain Bacteria; phylum Bacteroidota; class Bacteroidia; order Flavobacteriales; family Flavobacteriaceae; genus Eudoraea. Next base: position 4,445 of record JABDPH010000374.1, on the reverse strand, counting down.
GCTTAACTATTTTGGTAAATTTAAAAATCTACATATCAATGCAGCAATATCATACCAATTTGGCAGCTTTGCAAAAAGTAGAATAGGATATTATAACGCTCCAAATCCGGACCCCACTTATTATAGATATTTACCCAGCTTTTATGTAAACAGTCCTGTTGGGGCAAATTTTTTAAATGCAGTTCTCGCCAAACAGGCCTTTTTATTAAACCCGCAATTGCAATGGGAAAACCTCTACAAAGCAAATACGATGAACTCTGAAAACGGGATGGCCGCTTATGTCCTATACGACGATACCACTTCGGATAAACAATTGACGCTCAGTACTACTTTTAATATTATGCCCAATGAGGTGTTTACTGTAGACATGAATATGTCTTATATAAGTACTATATCCGATAATTTTGCCAAAATTCAGGACCTATTAGGGGCAGATTATCATTTGGATATAGACCCTTTTTCAGATACTCGAAATGATCTGGATGGGGAATTGAAAAAGGGTAAAGGAGATATATTTAACTATGATTATACTATGAATTACCAGTTATTCAATGCTTTTGCCCAATTGCGTGTGGATAAAAGTAAATGGAACTTTTTTCTGGCGGGGCACTATACCAATTCAAGTTACCAACGAACCGGACACTTTTTGAATGAGCGTTTCCCTGAAAATTCACTGGGAAAAAGCAATCTCATACAATTTAGTAATTATGGGCTTAAAGGAGGATTTACTTATAAATTAAATATGAGACAATGGATTAGCACAAATGGAATAATCTTAACCAGGGCCCCTTTGATAGTCAATGCATTTATAAATCCAAGAGAGAATAATGCAATTGTACCTAACTTAAATGAAGAAAAAATTACAGGTATTGATATCAACTATTTCACCAGGTTTCCAGATCTTATTGGAAGAATAACGTGCTTTTACACCCGTTTTCAAAAACTTACTGATGTTAATTTTTTCTTTGTTGATGCCGGAGTAGGTTCAGATTTTGTGCAAGAGGTAATTACCAATCTTGATAAGCTAAATATGGGCGTTGAGTTGGGATTGTCTTATCAGCTTTCTTCATCTGTGAATTTATCCGGAGCCTTTGCCTTAGGGAAATATGTATATGCCAGTGATCCCAATCTGGCTATAAATTTTGATACAGCAGGGAATGAAGAGGATTTAATTACTATTGAAGGAACCAAAGACTTAGGAATTGCTAAAATTAAAAACTATAAACAACCAAATGGTCCCCAAACGGCCCTCTCCTTGGGAGTAGAATACAGAGATCCCAAGTTCTGGCGGATTGGTGCAAAAATGAATTATCTGTCAGATAATTATGCCAGTATATCAATTATAAGAAGAACCCGGAGTTTTTATTTAAATCCTGATACAGGCGAACAATTTGAAAATTTAAATTTGGAATATGCTGATCGGATATTAAAACAAAACCCTTTAGGGAATATCTATCTATTAAACCTGGTTGGAGGGAAATCCTGGTTGCTAAATGGAAAATATATAAGCGTATTTGCCAGTATCAATAATGTATTCAACACTGTATTTAGGACCGGGGGTTATGAACAAAACAGGAATGGTAATTACGGCCAATCGTTAGAGGACAATCTAAGTGGTAATCCGTCATTCGGAGTAAAGTATTGGTTTGGCTATGGAAGAACTTTCTTTTTGAATCTTGCCATAAGTTTTTGAAATAATATAGAATCAAAAATAGACTATTATAGCTATTAATATGAAAAAGGGAAAGTATTGTAAACCATTTTCTTTAGTTAAATATTGTTGTTTTCTTTTCATTTTCAGCTGTGTAAAGGACCCAGATTTTAAGAACCCGGGAACTTCCTGTAATGATGGATTAATTGCGAATATTACTTTTAATGAAGTCAAAAATTTATATCAAGGAGACGTTATACAAATACAGGAAGATTTTATAATTGCTGGTTATGTTATATCATCAGATCAGGATGGAAATTTTTTTAGTACAATTCATATACAAGATGCTCCGACAAGCCCAACTTCAGGCTTCCAAATAGAAATAGATCTTAGGGATTCCTATTTATTCTATGAAATAGGAAGTAAAGTCTATATTAAACTTAAGGGACTTTATTTAGGCAAAAGCAAAGGTGTTTACAAACTTGGAGGGGTATTTACTTCTTTTGGAAAACTAAGTATTGGAAGGTTGCCGGCCCTTGCAGTAAATGACCATCTGCTTGTTTCATGCGAACCTATTAGTAAAATTATTCCGACAATTACCTCGATACAAGAACTTAACGCAGATTTAGTGAGCACTTTGGTAGAACTTCAAAGTCTGGAGGTAATAGCAGAAGAACAAAACCTTAGGTATGCTCTTCCTGAGAAGGAGACGATAAGGAATCTTACTAATTGTACTGGTAGTACGATTGAATTATTGAATAGTGGGTATTCTGATTTTCAGGATGAAATACTGCCTTCTGGGAATGGATCTATAACTGCGGTTCTTTACAGAGAAAATAATGATTATCAATTAATCATTCGCGGATTAAATGATATGGATATGAGCAGTGAAGGATGTGAAGACATTAAAGTCTTGACGACCTCCGATGAGATATTAATTTCCGAGATAGCGGATCCTAATAATAATTCAGAAGCTCGATTTATTGAACTTTATAACGCAGGCAATGATCATCTTCAATTAGATGGTTGGAATTTAATAAGGTATACCAACGAAAATGTTACTTCTGGATCCGAAATAGAACTTTCGGGGATAGTAATAGATTCAAAGAGTACTTTGGTTTTCTCACCCAATGCCCCTGAATTTGAGAGCGTTTACGGATTTCCTCCCGATGTTGAAGCGGGAAGTAATAGCCCGGCTGACTCCAATGGCGATGATAATATAATACTAATAGATCCATTTGGCACTGCAATAGATATCTTCGGACTTATTGGAGAAGACGGTTCCGGGACAAATCATGAATTTGAAGATGGAAAAGCAGAAAGAAACGTAAATATTGTGAGAGGGAATCCGGTCTTTACTTTTAGTGAGTGGACTATTTACAATGATACCGGAGGTTCTGAAACATTTAATTTACCACAGAATGCTCCTGAAGATTTTTCACCGGGAATCCGCTGATTTGTAAGATTTATGCAACTTTTTCTTTCTGAATAACTTCCAGATCATTAACCGTCACAGGTTTAAGAATATAGTCTTTTACAATTGGATAGCTTTTTATGCGCACCAAATCTCTCGGATCGACTGAAGAACTTATAATATATACTACCGTATCATTTAATTCTGAGGTATCAATTTTACAAAAATCATTCAGAAAGTCCCAGCCATTCATAATAGGCATATTTAAATCTAAAAAGATAATTGAGGGTAATTTATTTCCGGCTTCCAAATGTAGTTTAAGCCCATTAAGAGCGTCCTTTCCATTTTCATAAACAAGAATATCGTCGCCAAAATTTACTTCCTTCATAAGACGTTTAATCCCATAAATAAATATATGATCATCATCAATTATGCAAACATCATTCAATTTCTTCATTGTAATGCGGATTAATTGTCAATAGCCTCTAAAAACAATCGGAATGTAGCACCCTTATCTATCTGGCTATCCACTTCAATTTTACCATTCATTGATTCAATTTGATTTTTAGTAATAAAAAGCCCTATTCCCTTCGCATCTTCATGCTTATGGAAGGTTTTGTACATTCCAAAAATTTTATCACCATGCCTATCAAGATCTATTCCCAGGCCATTGTCGCAAAAGTTAACTTTAATATATGGGCCTTTTCTTGTGGCACTGATTTTAATGATAAGAGGTCTTTTTGGAGAACTATATTTTAGGCTGTTCGTAAACAAATTTAAAAGGATACTATCCATGTAAGCCGGAATAGCATTTATTTGAAGATTTTTACTTACGTCTATTTTACAAGTTGTATCTTTTTCTTTTAAGAGGACAGCAAGATTTTTCTTAACACCTAATATGGTCTCATGTAAATTTACAGGACGCATTTTATCAATAGCCTCCGTTTTAACCTGAACCACCTCCGTTAAATGCTGTACGGTTTCGTCTAAACTTTCAGAAGCCTCGCACAACATTTTTATAAGCCTATCCTTTTCTGCTTTATCTTTTTCCTCAGAGAAAAACCCAGTAAGCATAGATAAATTACTGGAATGAGACCTTAGGTTATGAGATACAATATGAGCAAAATTCGTTAAACTATTATTTTGCTCGCTGGTGATATCGAGAAGATCTTTTAATTTTTTTTCAGCTTTTTTATCCTTGGAGAAATCCCAATTGGCTCCAATCATTTTGACAGCATTTCCTTTAGAATCTCTGATAACATGACCGATTGCTTTAATATATCTGACATCATCATTTGGCCATACCACTCTGAATTCGGTATTAAATTCTATTTCACCCTTTATTGCAAGATCTAATTCTTCCTGTGCAGACTTTATATC
>JABDPH010000370.1 GCA_013042925.1 Eudoraea sp. | reverse complement strand
ATGGCGTCCTTATTGCCAGATGCTAACCTTTTTTGAAAATCAGAAACAATAATCAGATTTTTTATTGCATTTGTATTTTTTGAAAAGAAGTTATTTGCTTTTAGCTGTATTTCATCAAGATTCAGTTGATCGGGGGTAGGCACAATCGTGAGCAGGTCGTTCTGTATGTCCTTTAATTCAATATTTCTAAATTCCGAATTATTGGTAAAAAGATTGAATTTTTCTCCTTCTGGGACTGCCTTAATAAGTTCTTGGATGGCTTTATCAAGTAAAGATCCTTGATCGGATTTAGCCTGCATACTAAACGAGTTGTCCAGATAAATAACAGTTTCTTTCTCTTGCAAAGCACTCTTTTTTGCAAAGAAGGGCTGCGTAAAGGCAATAATTACAGCGGCAAATACCATTAACCTTGTAAACAAGAGTAACCATTTTTTTAACGTATTGCTCTTGCGTGATTCCGAAACTACTTTTTGCAACAACTTAACGTTGGTAAAAGGCGTTTTTTTGAATCTACGAAGTCGAAAAAGATGAATGAATATAGGAATGAGTAGTAGAAATAGCGCCCAAAGAAGTTCTGGATATTTAAACTGCATTCTTGAATTTGATTTGGCAAATATATGAAGTATTCAGGATAAGTCGCCAATAATGATATAGAATTTCAACAAAAGAAAAAATAGTCTTCCATTGGAAGTTTTTTAATCCCATCAAAGAATTTTTTAATCGCTATCTGTTCTTTTTCGTTGGCCACAGTGATGATATTTTGCGGATTGGCTATCTCGTTTAAAATACCAAAGTGGTGTAGTTTTTTACCATAGATGTCTTTTCCGATCTTATTGGGATTATCGCAGATCCATATAAAATCCTTTGTTCTCTCCACTAAGTTTCTGGCGATGGTCTTGCCTTTATTTCCCGCGCCCCAAATAACCAAGGGTCTACTGGGCTCATATTCCAATTTCAGGAAATAATGTATTTTAATTTCTAAAAAATAGTTGGCCGCATAGTGCTCACTGGTCCTAGAGGTTCGTGTATCGTAGTCCCGCCAAAAGTGCAGTGTTTTATTGCATGGAATGCATTTCAATTTGTTTTCGTAAAAGCGAAAAGTCAAATCATAATCTTCTGGATATCGATCAGATTCAAAGGCGCCACAACGATCCATATCATTTTTGAAAACCATCCAGCAAGGGGAAGGGATAACGCATTCTTTATAAATCTCCGAGTAATTGGTTCCTTTTTCAATGAGGAGGTTTAACCAATTTTCATAACGCTCGTACCCATTGCTGATGCCCCTGTCGGAAAAGTATTTTACCTTCCCTATGGCCACGTGCTTTTCACCATGTCTTAGAAGTAAATTTACCATGGTACTTATTTTCTCTGGTACCATAATATCATCTGAGTCCATCCTAGTAATCAAGTCACCCTGACAATGTTCGTAGGCCTTACGCAGTGCATTAATGATACCTTGACCTGAATTCTTTATTACGTTGATCCGTGAATCATTTAGGGCGTATTGGCAAACAATCTCCCAACTTGCATCCGAGGATGAATCATCAACAGCCCAAACCTCCCAATGCTGATAAGTTTGCCCAAGTATGGAACGCAGACAATCTGGAAGGTAGTCCTCTGTATTTTTAAAGGGAATAAGTATGCTGACCAGGGGCTTTTCCATCGCGGTAATTTACGTATAAAAATAAAGATGTATCCTTAAATGCCTTAAGATAGCATCCTTACGGATTAATTGCTGTCTCCAATTTGTTTTTAGGTGGCTTGTAATAAATTTTGGATTAATAAACGAATGCCATACTTTTATAAATATAAAAAAACGAGCTATGAACACAACAAGGTATATTTTATTGATTTTCAGTTTTATTTTGGTCATTGGAGCCTGCTCAAATGATGATGAGGGCGATTCTGTAGACGAAATCGCTTTGGCATCAGGTAATTATGCCCTCATTGAATTGAATATTAACCCACCACAGGATATAAACAACGATGGGAATACTACCTCAAATGTATTGACAGAATTACCTTGTGTCACGGGAAATTTAAACTTAAGAAGTGATGGTAATTGGATTTGGACGCTTACTGAGACCAGTGTCACCAGTATTACTGGAGGTGCTTTCTATTTGTCTTGTACCTCTGATATAACGACAAGATCTGGATCCTGGACTATAAGTGGTAATCAAGTCACCCTTTATGATGGCGCTTCAAACTTTAATTTCACAAAAGATGCAGATCAACTTACAATTATCGAAGGCGACGATCTTCCGGGCTTTGATAGTATGGTCTTTGAGCGATAGTATTTGAAAATGATTTGAAGATAGTATTTGAAAGCCCTGACTCTATTGTCGGGGTTTTTTGAGTTAAGTAAGACTGCTTACAATGCTTCTTTTTTATAGCCCATTAACAAGCTGCAAAGTCATTTTAAATGCAATGAATACCTATTCAAGAGCAACCAGATTTTAGAATTCCGATGACACTATTTTTTGTATGTATTTAGCTGATGTTACCATAAATACAATCAATGTTATTGCTTTATTATTTTTAAGTTTAAAATCTATTTTTAGTGGAAAATAGATAAAATTGTATATGGACATTTTACACCAAGCAGCGGCATTCGAAAACACGAAACTAAGTCATATGTCTACAAGTGATAGGGTAGTGGCCTCAAGGGAGGCTAAGCGACTTGTTCTGGCAATCAATGAAATTTATAAAAAGACCAAAGATGCAGAATTAATGGAAATCATGAAACGATTGACCGTTAAAAAGAAAAGGATTGAAGTTAGATTGAAAGGCAGGCCAGACTCAGGAATTTAAGTGTATAAATGGCAACAGCGTTAAATGTTTTAGGATCCACATTGCAGCTATGCTGTAAGAATCCCGCAACCGGCTATTTCAGGGATGGATTTTGTCGCACAATTCAAGAGGATTACGGTACGCATGTGGTATGTGCTATTGTGACGAAAGAATTTTTGGATTATACCAAGTCCCGTGGTAATGATCTTTCAACTCCAATACCCCATTGGAAATTCCCAGGTCTAGTTCCTGGCTCAAAATGGTGCTTGTGCATTTCAAGGTGGTTGGAAGCCGAACAAGCCGGGGTCGCCCCCTTAGTGGTACTTGAAGCAACACATGAAAGTGCATTACAGTATGCTTCTTTAGCGCTTTTGGAGAAATATCGAATCTCAGCCTAGTAAGGGATTTGGCCTCTAATTACTTCCTGTTAAAGGTTTCACTATTAATAGAGGCCATAACACTTTCCGCTGCCCTTTCCCCTGATAACATGGCAGCATTCAAAGAGCCATTGAGCATCGTATCCCCAGCCAGGAAAACGGTAGAAGTTAATTTGGTTTCTGAAGGTTCTATTTCATTTTTTAAGTTGGAAAGCTGGGGTAGGGCTTTTTTTATAGGATAGTGTTTTAAAAATAGGCTGTCCTGAATATTAAAATGAATTTTTAATTCATCCGTTGTTTTTTGAATTAGTTCCTTTGGAGATAAACCATGTTTTTTTACAATCGTAACAGAAAGCAGCTCTTTCCCATTATTTAGTTGCCCAGAAAATGTAGTTGGGTAGAAAATATTGTTGATCAAGGCATTTTCATCGCTGACCAATCCTATCAAAGGTTGTGTTATCACTTTTTGGGATGTCAAGAAATAAAGGTTGTCACAGCTTTTCCATGTAACCTCTTGATTTTTAAGATTAGGCATTAAGGGATGGGCATCGGTCGCGATAATCGTGTAGTCGCTATCCAAAATAGTCTGGTTTTCAAGTACTATTTTCCCCTCTTTCACTTGTTTTACGGTAGTGTTAAAATGAAAGGTTGTATGATCTAATCTTGATTCCAGCTGTTTCGAAATAGCCCCGATTCCTGTCGCTGGAAGAGCAGCCAGACCTTCCCCGAACATTTTGTAAACAAATTGGAACATTCTGATTGAAGTATCCAAATTCGGTTCAAGAAAAATACCGCTAAAGAAAGGCTTGAAAAAACCTTGAATCACTTTTTCAGAGAATCCATAGTTTTGTAAAAAGGCCAAAGTTGATGTCTCGGTTTCATCAAAAATAGCCTCCAAAGACTTGCTTTGGAGTTCCCGGTTAAGCTGAAAGATTTTTATTTTGTCCCTTAAGCTTCCAATTTTACTGCTAAGTGAGGAGATTAAAAATGATGGGTCCCTTATTGGATCACCTATGGTAGTCCGATTTCCATTGCTGAATAGTGCAGCACCTGGCTTAAAATAATTGAGCTTTAAGGATTTGTAATCCAGATATTTTTTTGCCATGGGGTAAGCTGTCAACAGTACCTGAAAGCCATGGTCAAGGCAATACCCATCAACAACATCTGTTTTTACACGCCCTCCAACGTTATCCGTTGCTTCCAGAACAATAGGATGGTAGCCTTTCTTTTCTAAGACATTTGCAGCGACAAGCCCACTGATGCCCGCTCCTATGATGTGGATATTTAAGCTGGAATTTTTCAAAAACCTTAAAATTATCGGGTTAACCTAGGTGAAAATATATAATCAATAAGGACAACACCAGAAAGCTTAAAGCTGGAAATGACTTTTTGATGGGATCCTTTACTTTTAAATGCATGATGATGGCACCTAGCATTAATACTGCAATACCGGCAGCAGCAGGAGTGGCGAGGTTTGGTAACCAAATAGAAGCTACCAACAAAATAGCCGATAATACCTTAAGCCCACCTATTAGATACATGACTGTTCCTGATAAGCCATACGCTTTAAATTCCTCTTTCATGGAACTGGCGTTGCCTGCCCTCCAAGCGGTTGCTTTCCCAAATCTGAAAAACCAAACGTTAATTATACTTAGAAAAATAAATACCTTGACTGCAATGTTTACATAATAAATTTCCATTTTGAAGCTCCTTTAAGTTATACTCGCTGTATCTTTGTTTTTCCTATTAAATCTAAGATTTTTAAAAGTCCTATCATAATCTTTGAAATAGATTTATCCCGAATGTTGTTAACATCACTTATTTGTTTTTCTGCCATTAGCTTTCTTTGGTATGGACTAAATTGTTTGATCAATAAAAAAATGATGCAAGAATTTGAACGCTTCGGACTTGGTAAATTTCGTATCCTAACGGGTATCCTTCAAACCCTTGGTGCGATTGGCCTATTTATGGGATTGTTCTTTCCTTTATTGACCCTTATCGCTTCTGCAGGTTTAGCCTTGCTAATGCTCATCGGTGTATTTGTCAGAATAAAAATTAAAGATCATATCCTTGTAGCATTACCCGCTTTTGCCCTTATGCTCCTTAATAGCTATATTTTTTTTACCGCATACCAATCGTATCAATAAGCGAATGTTTTCCTTGATTAAACTTGTGGTAAGATACATTTCTTAAAATAATTTCTTACTTATTGATTAAAAATTGTTTAAACTTTAACACAATTAGTTAAACATAATAATTAGTTTTACCCGTAATCTTATAGAATTAAGTCTTTTCGAAGCACTCTAAATGGTGTAAGGAAAAGGACTTGGGAAATTGGACTTGAATAAAAATTAAACTTTATGAATAATCAGGAAACACTATTGAATACCCTAATTGATACAGAGAATGTATTAAACGGTTACACTCATGAGGAAATCGGCGATGATCATTTATACACGGGAATTGATACGCCCATGAAAGCAAATGCATTTGACATGAGCGATGAAGAAAAAAAAGAAAACATTGCCCAGCTATTTGCGCAAATAATGGATGTTATGGGATTGGATTTG
>JABDPH010000362.1 GCA_013042925.1 Eudoraea sp. | reverse complement strand
CATGTACATTATCCCCATTAATTGAAACAAAGGTTTTACCACCATCATCAGACTTTATTAGCGGTACACCGCCCGTGTAAATTTTGTTTTTATCAGATGGATCTACTCTGACCTGGGCAAAATAATATCCAAAGCTGTAATAAAGATCATCGAGATATTTTTCATTTCTTTTGCTCCAGCTTAAGCCTCCATCTTCACTTCTGTATATCTCGGCACCAATAACCGGGGTATCAACTAAAGTAGTATTGGGATTTTCAAGATAGCTGGAAAGATCCTGCGGCTTAGCTATACCATTTTGGATAAGCTGTTTTACATTCTCAGCATTATATTTTTTTGGAAACCCATTTTTTTTCAAGTACTGATTAAGTTCCTTATTATCCAGTTTTAGAAAAGTGTCAACATTCATGGACTTAAATATGTCTTTGGTAAGTCCGTCGGATTTTTCAGGATCAATTTCCTTCTTGCTTCTTCGAAACTGATTATCGAGAACCGCATACAATGTATTTTCATCATATACCGCCAGTCCAATGCGTCCTACATTTTCCCCTGTCGGGAATCCACTGTCTGTACCACTAATTTTGGTCCAGTTTGTACCCCCATCAATACTTTTATATATCCCGGAACCGGTGCCATTACCTTTGAAATTCCAGGCTTTTCGATCTTTTTCCCAGGCTGCGGCATACATAATATTAAAATTGCCGGGAACATAGGCCAAATCAATAATACCTGTGGAATCATTTATATATAAGGTTTTTTCCCAGGTTGCACCTCCATTGGAAGTTTTATAAATGCCCCGCTCCTCATTTTTTGTATACAAATGGCCTGTTACACCCACCACCAACTCGTTGGGATTATCAGGATTTATAACAATCCGTCCAATATGTTGTGAATCTAAAAGGCCCATATTTTTCCAGGATTTGCCCATATCCTTTGATTTTAGGATCCCTATTCCTGCATAAGATGATCGCGAAGCGTTGTTCTCGCCAGTTCCTACCCAAATGATCCCGGAATTCCAATGGACTGCAATATCCCCAATATTTTGTGTGGATGAATTATCCATAACAGGCGAAAATGTGGTGCCGTTATTGTTTGTATACCAAAGGCCTCCCGAGGCATAGGCTACAAAAAATTCAGTGGGATCATCAGGATTCACATCAAGATCTACAACTCTTCCGCTCATTATTGCAGGTCCAATACCAGAGAAAGAAATATTCTTAACGAGGGAATTAGCCTCCATCTGTTTTTTTAGCTGCAGAGCCTTTTCAATATTTTGAGACTGGGCAGATACAGATGTTGCTGTACATATTAAAAAAAAGAAAAATAGTATTTGTGACAGAGTTAATCTCATGGGTTTGTAAATAGATATTAGTGCGTGAAAATATGAAATTGGAGTTGCGGAGACAAGAATAAGCCAATAGACTTCAGGTTGCTTAGTTATTTGGGGAGGAATTATTGAAGTATTAATATGTATTCCTATTTGAAGTGATGGTGCTTATGCTTATTTTTGAGCAAAGTACTTCGTTTTATGAAATATGAACAAATTGACAACGAGCTGTTCAAAAAAAATCGGGCAAAATTCACGGCTCAAATGAAGCCTAAGAGTATTGCGATTTTTAATTCCAATGATATTTATCCTATTAGTGCAGACAGCACAATGCCCTTTCAACAGCATAGAGATATTTTGTACCTCAGTGGTGTAGATCAGGAAGAATCTATCCTGTTACTTTTTCCGGATGCCATTGACAAAAAAAACAGGGAGATATTATTTGTTAGGGAAACAAACGAGCATATAGCAATTTGGGAAGGAGCTAAGTTAGATAAGGAGAAGGCCACTGCGGTTTCTGGTATACAAACCGTACACTGGTTGACCGAATTTGATAAGGTGTTCTTTGGTTTAATGACGGAATCGGAGATCATATATTTTAATACAAATGAGCATTATAGACAGTCTGTGGAAACACAAACCAGGGAAGACCGATTTATTTTGAAATGTAAAAGTGATTTTCCAGGGCATCAGGTGGCTAAAAGCAATCCTATATTACAACAGATCAGGGGCGTAAAAGAAGCAGAGGAGATTAAACTAATCCAGCATGCCTGCAATATAACGGAAAAGGGTTTTCGTCGCATATTAAAATTTTTAAAACCCGGTATTTGGGAGTATGAATTGGAGGCGGAATTTCTACACGAATTTATTAGAAACCGCTCAAAGGGATTCGCTTATACACCAATAATTGCTTCCGGGAATAACGCAAACGTCTTACACTATATAGAGAACAATAATCAATGTAAAGATGGTGATCTAATCCTGATGGACGTAGGAGCGGAATATGCTAATTACTCAAGTGATATGACGCGCACCATTCCGGTTAACGGCAAATTTTCTAAAAGGCAGCGCCAAATCTATGAAGCTGTACTCCGGGTTAAGAATGAGGCTACTAATATGTTGGTGCCTGGTACGCTATGGGCAGATTATCATGTTGAAGTAGGAAAGCTAATGACATCTGAATTACTTGGGCTGGGATTACTTGACAAAGAAGACGTTCAAAAAGAAAATAAGGATTGGCCAGCTTATAAAAAATACTTTATGCACGGTACGAGTCACCATATGGGATTAGACACCCATGATTATGGAGAACTAAAAACACCAATGAAACCGAATATGGTTTATACAGTAGAACCGGGGATTTATATTCCGGATGAAAAAATGGGTATTCGTCTAGAAGATGATGTGGTTATTATGGAAAAAGGATCTCCCTTCAATTTGATGCGTGATATCCCGATTGAAATTGATGAGATAGAAGATCTTATGAATAACTAATTTAGAAAACCAGTTCTGATTGATCTTTCACAGGGAGCCTGCAGACTTATTTCCTTTACCAATATTAGCTAAAATAAAAACCGCTAAAGAGGGTAAAACCCATCCCATACTTAATTTGCTAAGTGGAATCCATCTTGTAATATATTCTATATAACTGCTTAAACCAATACTTCCCAAAAAATCAGGAATACTGAAGAGAATTGTAGTAATTACAACTGCCCTGAAAACTTTAGGGGAACCAAATTTTTCCGGAATTACATTAAGTAGGATTAGTACTATGGTAATTGGATAAATAAACATAAGAATCGGCAAAGCAATAGCAATGATGTAATCTGCATTAAACTGCCCCATTAGTATTCCGAGGAAACAGCTCACCACAGCAGTAATCAAATAGGCTTTGTTTGATTTTGGAAAACGCGATTTTACAAAATCTGCAGTTCCCGCAACAATTCCCACGGCCGTTGTAAAACATGCCAGGCTTACTAATATTCCCAGGAATAAGTTAGCTGTAGATCCTAAAGTAATTTTACTGATTCCGATGATGAGTGAGGTACGTGAAATAGCTGGATCAAATTCCCCCTGCATAACAGCCCCCGTAAAAATTAATCCTGAATATATCATTATTAAACCGAATCCCGCCAGCCATCCGGCCCTTCCAAGTAAGGCTTTTTTTTGTTCATAAGAAGCTTCTTTATCCTTAAGGTTAATTGAAGTTATAATCACTCCTCCTACAACAATCGCTCCTATGGCATCAAAGGTTTGATAACCTTCCAAAATTCCTGCCGTAATTGGATTGATGAAAGTGTTTGTGCCAAAATCGAGCGGAAATGAAAACAACGTTATACCCATTATTGCCAAAAGGATAAGAATAATGCCCGGAGTTAAATACTTGCCTATTATGTCCAAAATTTTTGTTCGGTTTAATACAAAAATGAATACTAAAACAAAATAAACGATGCTTGTGCTCAAGGTAGAATTATCAAGCAAAGGTGCTATGCCAATTTCGTGGGTAACAGAAGCTGTTCTCGGAGAGGGCAAAGAAACTGAAACCCCATAAATCGTGAAGCAATAAATTAAGCTGAATAAAGGTGAAACTTTAGAGGCAAAATCGAACATTGTCCCCTGTAGTTTTGCATGACCGAGAATACCAAATATTGGGATTAAAACTGCTGAAACGGCAAAACCAAGAGCGACCAACCACCAAAGCTCCCCTGCTTTGAATCCAAGTTGAGGGGGTAAAATTAGATTTCCTGCTCCAAAGAAAAGAGAGAAAAGTGCAAAAGCTGTAACCAGCGTTTCTTTTATTCTAGCCATAGAATTAATCAAACGTGAAAGATAAATGAAAAAAAGACTAAATCTCAAACAAAATTCATCTGCTTAAACTTACAATTCGCCGTAAAAAGAGACGTTCGTCGAAAAAAGCATAAAATTTATAGGGGACACTCAATAAAATGCAAGTTAGATGCGTTCTGAAATTAAGTTAATTGAAATTATTGTCTCAATTACTTTTACTGAGTGTTTATTATTGCATATTAAGGATTCCCAAACCCTACCAATGCAGACCTAAAACCTACAATATGAAAAAAATATTTTGCAATATTTTTGGTCACCATTATTCCGTATCCAAGAAGGTTACTTTACACATAAAGGAATATAAGTGTGTTCACTGTGGCAAGGAAGTCACAACAGACGTAAGCGGAAACCTTTCCGTTTTAACTCCTGAACTTCAGGAGATCAATGCAACCTTAGAAGATTTGTACCAAAAAAGACATAGGACTACCCATACACAACAGGTGGCTTAATTATGCTTTGGCAAATGAATTCCACCCCTGAGCGGTAAGAGGAATTTTAGAATTATTCCTGGAAACTAAGTGTGCGCCTTCATTCTTTTCTGTTATGTGCCCCACAACAGTAAAGTTAGGATTGCCCTTTAATTCCGGGAATTTTTTTTGATCAATTGTGAACAGTAACTCATAATCTTCTCCACCACTTAAAGCAACTAAAGTGCTATCCAGTTTAAACTCTTCGCAGGCTGAAATTACTGTCGGATCTAAAGGGATTTTATCTTCATATAGATTGCAACCAACTTCACTCTGCTTGCATAAATGAAGAATTTCTGAAGAAAGCCCATCACTGATATCAATCATAGAAGTAGGTTTAATCCCAAGCTTCTTTAATAATTCCACAATGTCTTTTCTGGCCTCAGGTTTTAATTGGCGCTCAATGATATAACTATATGCCGATAGATCCGGCTGATTATTTGGATTTACCTTAAATACTTCCTTTTCACGTTTTAATACCTGCAACCCCATATAGGCAGCTCCCAGGTCGCCGCTTACTACCAGGAGATCATTTGGTTTTGCCTGACTCCTGTAAACGATGTCTTCTTTTGCCGCTTCCCCAAGCGCTGTGATACTTATGATCATACCTGTAGTAGAAGAGGAGGTATCGCCCCCAACCAAATCTATTTTGTAAAGTTCGCAGGCCAGTTCAATTCCCTTATAGAATTCTTCTAAAGCCTCCAGAGGAAACCGATTGGAGACTGCAACGGAAACCGTGATCTGGGTAGCCCTTGCATTCATTGCATAAATGTCGGATAAATTAACAATTACAGCTTTATAGCCCAGATGTTTCAAAGGCATATAGCTAAGATCAAAATGTATTCCTTCAATCAACAAATCCGTAGAGACAAGTGTCTTATTATCTTTAAAGTCGAGCACAGCCGCATCATCTCCAATACCTTTAATTGTAGATTTATGATGCAATTTTAAGTTCCGTGTGAGGTGATCGATTAGTCCAAATTCACCCAATTGCTCTAAGGAAGTTTTATCCTGATTCTTATCTTCAAACATAGTGCAAAAATAAGCGGATGAGAATAATATATTATCTTTACAGCGAAAAAGAATAATTATTTTTTACCCCATGAACAAAACACTCCTGCTAATTTCTGGCCTATTCTTTCTATTTAGCTGCTCTAGTAGTGACAACACTCCTGTTAATGATACCCCGGAAGAGATGATTGAAAATCCGCAAACGGGATTTTCGCCTTGTCAGGATGGTATGGCCGGCATTTATCCCTGTAATGGTTATGACCTGTTGGGTCAAATAAGTCTGACTTCATTTAGCGCTTCTGCAGGGAATGATATCTGGGGGTGGACAGACAGCATAACAGGAAATGAATATGCATTGGTTGGTTTGAATAATGGAACCGCCTTTGTTGACATAACGGATACTGAAGAATTGATTTATCTTGGAAAATTACCAACAGCAACAGCATCCAGCACCTGGAGAGATATTAAAGTATATCAGGACCATGCATTTATTGTCTCTGAAGCCGGTGGCCATGGGATGCAGGTTTTTGATTTAACAAAATTGAGAAATGTGGCGAATGCTCCTGAAAATTTTGAGGCAGATACCCGCTATACCAGTTTTGGGAATGCACATAATATTGTTATCAATGAAGCCAGCGGATATGCTTATGCGGTTGGCACAGACACTTTTAACGGAGGAGCCCACTTTATTGATATTCAGGATCCTAAAAATCCAATCGCAGCCGGTGGCTATGGCGCTAACGGTTACTCTCACGATGCACAGGTAGAAACTTATAATGGTCCGGACGCAAATTATACAGGGCAAGAAATTTTTATAGGGGCGAATGAAAATCAGGTTGCTATTGTCAACGTTACAGATAAAAATAACCCTCAGCAGATCAGTACTTTTCAATATAGCAATATAGGGTACACACATCAGGGATGGTTTTCTGAAGATCAGCGTTATTTTATTTTAGGAGATGAAACCGATGAGTTGACCTTTGGTTTTGATTCGCGGACCCTGGTCTTTGATCTTACAGACCTTGAAAATCCAATTTTGCACACTACTTATTTAGGTGAGACGGCAGCTATTGACCACAATGGATATGTTAAAGGGGATGATTTTTATCTTGCAAATTATACTGCAGGCGTTCGAATCCTGGATATTTCAGGAATTGACGGACAGACTATTATTGAAGAGGGCTTTTTTGATACATATCCCTTAAGTAATACAGCCGCTTTTGAAGGTGTATGGAGTGTCTATCCCTATTTTGAAAGTGAAAAAATCATAGTTAATGATATCAATTCTGGTTTATTCGTAATTAAAAAGTCAAATTAAATTAGCCGTGAAAATCTGTTATACATTATTTATTGCTTTGTTTCTGTTTTCATGTTCAGATGATGAGACTGTAGTTCCGGACAATGCCTATGATAATGCAAATTTTTTAGGTGAGATTGATTGGGTAAAGAATTTTGGAGGTTCTGATGAGGAAACCGCGCAATCCGTTATTAGCACAATTGATGGTGGTTATGCAATCCTGGGGTATTCAAAAAGTACCGATGGTGATCTGGCAGACAAATCAATTCCGGTAAATGATTATTGGGTTCTAAAGTTAGATAACGAAGGGAATCTTCTTTGGAGTAAGACTTATGGAGGCAGCAAGGATGACAAAGGCCAATCTATAATCCAGACCTCAGATGGCGGTTATGCCATTACGGGATATGCCATGAGCGATGATGGAGATGGAAGCAACAATGAGGGATTCCATGATAACTGGATTTTAAAACTGGATGAATCAGGGACTATTGAGTGGGAAAAAAGTTTTGGTTTTTCTGGCCATGATCATTCATATGATTTACTACAAACTGCCGACGGGGGATTTTTCTTCGCTGGATTTTTAGATATTACTGCAGCCCTTGACGATGGCACATATTACAAGGGCAATTTTCTGACCAGGCATGGTGTGGGCGAATTTTGGGGAACTAAAATAGATGCCAATGGTAATTTGGAATGGAGGAGTTACTATGGTGGGACCAACAATGACAGAGCCCATGCCGTTATTGAGGCAGACGATGGAAGTTTTGTAATGGCAGGATTTTCTGAAAGTGATGATTATGATATTTCGAATACTAAAGGCAGTTATGATTTTTGGGTAATAAAATTAACGGCTTCAGGAGAGTTGTTATGGGAACGCTCATTTGGCGGTTCAGGTATTGAAGTAGCATATGATATTGCAAAAACTACGGATGGTGCCTACGTGGTCACCGGGAATACCTTTAGTTCAGATAAGGATATTTCAATAAATCATGGGGAATCTGATGTATGGCTAATAAAAATAGATGCTAATGGTAAACTGTTATGGGAGAAGACCTTTGGAGGCTCGCAGTTCGACGCCGCCCAGGCCGTAACTACCACTAAAGACGGCGGATTTATTATTACCGGGAATACAAAAAGTACTGATGGGGATGCGGAAGAAAATCAAGGAGAAAACGATATTTGGTTACTAAAAACGGACCCCGAAGGTAATCTGCTTTGGCAGGGTTCTTATGGAGGATCAAATCTGGATTATGGTTTTGATGCTGTTGAGAATGAAGATAAAAGTATTCTTCTGGTTGGTGAAAGCACCAGCAATGATTTTCCGAACCTCTCAAATAAAGGGCTTACGGACGTTGTGATTATAAAAATCAAATAAGCGCTATCAATTAAGAACAATCTCCTAAAAGTCCGGTTTGTAAGTTATCCAATTCTATCTTTCCCTTCCATAGTTATCGCCAAACCCAATAGATATCCTCTATGGTTTTATACGTTATAATAATGTTAGGAATTATTGTAAAACCCCAACTATACCCTATATTTGTAAACTATTTAGAATAATACCAAATAAGGATATAAAATGATCAAAGTATCTGAAACAGCAAAAAAGCGGGTTGCCTTACTTATGAGTGAGGAAGGTTTTAACGCGGAAAAGGATTTTGTTAGGGTTGGTGTAAAAAGCGGTGGTTGCAGTGGATTGTCTTATGAATTAAAATTTGACAATAAAGTTGATGAAACTGATAAGGTTTTCGAAGACAACGCTGTACGCATTATTGTAGATAAGAAAAGTTTTCTCTACCTGGTTGGAACAACCCTGGAGTATTCCGGAGGTCTCAATGGTAAGGGATTCGTTTTTAATAATCCTAATGCACAGCGCACATGTGGCTGTGGTGAGAGTTTTTCATTATAACAAAAAGGGATCCCTTTTAAGGGTTAAATAGCCTATGGCATATACCGAAGAAGAATTAAAAAAAGAGCTGGAAACCAAGGAATATGAATATGGTTTCTATACCGATATTGAGTCCGACACATTTCCCAAAGGCTTAAATGAAGAGATTGTAATTGCAATTTCTAAAAAGAAGGAAGAACCGGAATGGATGACTTCATGGCGACTTGAAGCTTTTCGGGTCTGGAAGGAAATGGTTGAACCAGAATGGGCTAATATTCATTACAAGAAACCAGATTTTCAAAATATTTCATATTATTCGGCACCTAACAAAAAACCTAAATACGATAGTTTAGACGAGGTGGATCCGGAGTTATTGGATACTTTTAAAAAATTGGGGATTTCTTTAGATGAACAAAAAAAACTTGCAGGAGTGGCCGTTGATATTGTTATGGATTCAGTTTCTGTAGCAACTACATTCAAAAAAACATTGGCAGAAAAAGGGATTATATTTTGTTCTATTTCCGAAGCAATAAAGGAACATCCGGAACTTGTTAAAAAACATCTTGGGACTGTTGTACCGCAAAAGGATAACTTCTATGCCGCATTAAATTCAGCTGTATTCTCAGACGGATCTTTTTGTTACATCCCTAAAGGAGTTAGATGTCCAATGGAATTGTCAACTTATTTCAGAATAAATCAGGCTGGCACCGGACAATTTGAGCGTACGCTGGTAGTCGCAGATGAAGGTAGTTATGTAAGTTATCTGGAAGGCTGCACGGCACCATCGAGAGATGAAAACCAATTACATGCTGCTGTGGTAGAACTTATTGCTTTGGATAATGCCGAAATTAAATATTCTACAGTCCAAAACTGGTTTCCTGGTGATAAAGAGGGTAAAGGAGGAGTTTACAATTTTGTTACCAAAAGGGGACTTTGTGAAAAAAACGCCAAGATTTCCTGGACACAGGTTGAAACCGGTTCGGCTATTACATGGAAGTACCCGTCCTGTATTTTAAAAGGGGACAATTCCATCGGGGAGTTTTATTCCATCGCGGTAACAAATAATTATCAGCAGGCTGATACAGGGACAAAAATGGTCCATTTAGGTAAAAACACAAAAAGTACAATTATTTCAAAAGGGATTTCTGCCGGGAAATCCCAGAATAGTTATAGGGGCTTAGTGCAAGTAAACAGCAGGGCTAAGAACGCAAGGAATTTTTCACAATGTGATTCCTTGTTAATGGGGAATGACTGCGGAGCACATACTTTTCCATACATAGAGGTAAAGAATAAATCGGCACAGATTGAACATGAAGCTACTACCAGTAAAATTGGGGAAGATCAGATTTTTTATTGTAATCAGCGGGGTATAGAAACGGAAAAAGCTATTGCCCTGATTGTAAACGGGTTTAGCAAGGAAGTACTTAACAAACTTCCAATGGAATTTGCTGTTGAAGCGCAAAAACTGTTAGAAATAAGCCTTGAAGGATCAGTAGGTTAAGTACTATGAAAAAGTATATAGCATTATTGGTAATTGTCTCGCTCTTTGCATGTAAAGAAGCAAAAAAGGAAGTTGTATCTGTTTCTGAAAATACAGAAGCTAGCTCCAAAACTGAAGTGAAACTTTATACTTTTGATGGCGGTACAGTAGTAGTAAATACATTAGGGCTGTTTGCGCAGGATGAGTCTTATAAAGGACAAAGTAAAGAATTTGCAGATGCATTTTATGTAATAAAACATCCAAAAGGAAACCTAATGTGGGATGCAGGACTTCCAGAATCATTGGTTGGACTACCCGAACCCTATACTTCACCTGATGGCGCCTTTACTGTTTCCCGAAAAGATTCAGTTTTAAATCAACTAGAAAAAATTGGGATGACTCCCGACGATATTAAATATATATCCCTTTCCCATACTCATTTTGATCATAGCGGACATGCCAATCTATTTAAGAATTCAACATGGCTTGTGCAAAAGGAGGAGTACGATTTTGTTACCGGAAAAGAGGTCAGAGAGTCTAATCCGGATA
>JABDPH010000332.1 GCA_013042925.1 Eudoraea sp. | reverse complement strand
GCAGATCACGAAGCACCAACCGTACTATTTATATTTCTTTGATGATACTTTGTATAGTAGGTTTTTGGGTGTTTGAGAATTTTTATACCCCGGACAAGTATTCCGGCCCTGCTAACGAGGTTTTGACTTCAAAAGTGCCGGATAAAATATTGCCGGCTTCAACTTCGGGAGAAATAGTGATTCATAGTAATTATATACTTTCTTATAAGGAGCGCTATGAACAAGCCGAATGGGTAGCTTATGTTCTAAAAAGAAGTCATCTTACCTATGATGACAGAGAACGTCCGGATTATATTGAAGATCCAAAAGTAAGTACTAAATCTGCAGATTGGAGAAATTATAAGGGCTCCGGATATGACAGAGGTCATCTATGTCCGGCAGGAGACAGAAGGTTTTCGGTTTATGCCTACAATGAGACTTTTTACACCAGTAATATTACGCCGCAAAGGAATGATTTTAATTCAGGAATATGGAATGAATTGGAAATGAAGATAAGAAGATGGAGTAAAAAATATGGCAATCTTTACATAATTACCGGTGGCGTTTTGGAAAAAGGTCTCCCGACAATTGGAGAAGAAGATGTGGCAGTCCCTGAGAGGTATTATAAAATTGTTGTCAGGGGAGAGGGGGAAGATATAAAAGTGCTTGCTTTTCTGATTCCTCACAAGGACACAACAGAACCTCTTGTAAATTTTTTAGTGAAGGTAGATGATATAGAGAAGGTTAGTGGAATAGATTTTTTTAGTAAAATGGATGAAGATATTGAATCGGGATTGGAGCAGAGTATAGAATTAAAATATTGGAAATTCTAGCCCCACTCATTTAACCTGTTTGCATCTAACTTCAGAAATATAAACAATAAGACTGTAAATCCTAGAAGACCAGACCCACCATAGCTGAAAAAGGGTAAAGGGATACCAATGGTAGGGAGCACGCCTATTACCATTCCAATATTGATAAAGTAATGAATGAGCAGTATGGAGATTGCTCCGTAGCCATACATTCGACTAAAATCGTTTTTTTGCCTTTCGGCCAGATAGACAAGTCGTAAAAGCAATAAGGTAAAAAGAATGACAACAATAGTTGTACCTAAAAATCCCCATTCTTCACCTACGGTACTAAAAATATAATCCGTATGTTGTTCAGGTACGAAATCACCCTTAGTTCTGGTGCCTTCTAAAAAGCCCTTACCAAAGAAACCTCCTGATTCAATTGCTTTTTCAGATTGATATGTATTATAGCCTATGGTTTTGCGAATTTGTTCGAGTTTATCAGGGTCTTTTTCCAAACGAAGCCACAGGCTGAATCTGTCTCTGTGACGTTGTTCAAATACATTGTTGAAAACAAAATTTACGGATAGGGAAAAGGCGATTGTAATAACAAAAACAGATATTAAAGGTAAAATAGGTATTTTGAAAGAGGCTCTTTTAAGTAAGAGAAAAAGAGCAATTATCAAAGCTAAGCCTATTCCTACCCAGGTAGTTCCAAACATCAAAGTGGTTATAAAAACCATCACGGCCAAAAAAGCAATACCCAGATAAAACAGCGGTAACCCCTCTCTGAAAAGAACAAATACCAGAGCAAAAAACACCAAAGCACTGCCCGGATCCGGTTGAGGAATGATTAAAAGGGCGGGTATCAGGATAATTAAAAAAGAATAAAACTGATCTTTCCGGTTTTTAATATCTGTCTGAATATCGCTTAAATACTTCGCCAAAGCCAGGACCGTGGCAACTTTAGCAAATTCGGAAGGTTGAAAATTAAAAAATCCCAGATCGTACCATGAAGTCGCTCCGGCAATAGTCTTACCAAAGACAAAAAGCCCCAGAAGAAGAACCATCGAAATAATGTACAAAACGCTGGAAAAACGTTCATAAAAACTGGCCTCCAGTGCAAGGATAGCTAGTATACCGATTAGACTTAACCCAATAAAGATCAATTGTTTTCCGTATAGTTGGCTAAAATCGAAAATAGAGGTGCTATTTTCTGTGAATGTGCTGGAATAAATATTTAACCATCCTATCCCTACAAGCAAAAGGTAAAACAATACGGTAAGCCAATCAATTCGCTTATATGCTTTCCTACCAAACATACTCATTTATCTTGAATTCTTCTCCGCTGTATGGTTTGGCATATTCATGTTCAAGAGTTTTTTCGAGCATTCTTTTTTCGAGGTCTTTCCTGGTAATTTTTCCTTTTAAGTACTTTTCTATTAATAGTGAGGCTATATGGCCGGCATATCTAGAGCCATAATACCCATTTTCAATATATACCGCCA
Source organism: Eudoraea sp. (assembly GCA_013042925.1). GTDB lineage: Bacteria > Bacteroidota > Bacteroidia > Flavobacteriales > Flavobacteriaceae > Eudoraea. The sequence goes on along the minus strand of JABDPH010000332.1, from coordinate 1,129 downwards.
GAGCAATTTTAGGATTGTTTACAGGTGCAAAAGCTACAAATACCGAATGATCTGTAAGCTGAGTACGTACAGTATCAATTATGGTATAATTCTCTACCGTACCTGTTTTACCTGCAATTTCTATTCCCGGTATTTGTACCCATCTGGCTGTACCTTTTTTATAAACATCTGCCATACCTTTTATTACAGGTTCAAAATGCTCTTTGTCAATGGTGGTATACTTGGGTTGGACATATTCAGGCATACTAATATCCTCACCTTCAACTTTTTTCAGAATATGCGGAGTGTAATAATAACCTCGGTTCGCGATAGCAGCCGTCATGTTGGCTAATTGAACTGGAGTTGCAGCTACTTCACCCTGCCCGATGGAATTGGAAATAATATATGAAGAAGCCCAGCGATCATCTCCATACCATTTGTCATAGTAGGCTTTACTTGGGATTCTTCCCGGTCTTCCGGTAGGAAGATCATATCCCAGAAAATTTCCAAGGCCAAAACTTTTAATATGTTTTTCCCAAACATCCTGACCTTCATCTGTCGTCGGAAATTTTTCATAAATTTCTCGAAATGTACCTGCAAAGTATGCATTGCAAGATTTGTATATACCACTATTTAAACTTCTTATTCCTCCTCCGCAATGACACCCCCTTTTGGTATTACCAACATAAAATCCATTGTAGCATCGGAAAGTTGTACTTGGCCGGATTACCCCTTCCTGCAAAGCCACGAGGGCATTAAGTGTTTTGAATGGTGATCCGGGAGATCCTTCAGCCGAAATAGACCTGTCAAATAGGGGTTTAGAGATAGTGTCATAATGTAGCTTACTATAGTTTTTTGAACGTTCTCTGCCTACAAGAAGTGCAGGATCATAAGTTGGTCCTGAGATCATCGCTAATATTTCCCCGGAAGATGGCTCCAGGGCAACTATGCCCCCCCATTTGCCATTCATTAATAATTCTCCATATTCCTGCAGTTCCTTATCTAGAGTAAGGCTAATTTCCTTTCCCTGTTCCGGAAGAGTATCTAGTATGCCTCCTTTATAGGGGCCTATATCCCGGTTGAATCTGTCTTTCTGAATGTACTGAACACCTTTTCTGCCCCTCAGGATTTCTTCATATTGTTGTTCAAC
>JABDPH010000329.1 GCA_013042925.1 Eudoraea sp. | reverse complement strand
ATCCATCCTCTTCTTCACCATAAATGATATTCCCGATTATGGAATATAATTTTGCTGCTTCAGTTTTAACCGCCTCCTCTATGAGATTCTTATCTGGCCCTTTTGCCGTTAATCGTAACCGTACTTTACCTAAATTAGGGAGGTATGCCAGCTTGACAAAGGATGGTAAATTTTCCTCCCAATCCTCAATTATGGCTGCTATCGCACTTTCTCCCAGGCCATAGGTCATAATCGTCTTATGATAAATGTGCGGACGATGAAAAGTAGCAGCAATTTTTGGGATAACTGCATTATTTATAAGATTTTTCATCTCAAAAGGTACTCCCGGAAGTGAAATAAAAGTGGCTTTCTCATTAGACATCCACATGCCCGGTGCAGTACCGTATGCATTGTGTAATACCTGAGCTTTGGAGGGCACCAAGGCTTGGTGCCTGTTTACATCCGATATAGGGGTAGAGATATAATTTTTAAATAACTCTTCTATGTGGGCTAATACCTGTTTGTCTTCAACCAGTTTATCATTCAGATATTCACAAAGTGTGCGTTTTGTTATATCGTCCTTAGTGGGCCCTAAACCACCTGTAATAATGATTATTTCCGCCCTTTTTTCAGCATCTGAAAAAGCCTTGAGTATATGAGATCTATCGTCCTGAACAGAAGTAATCTGGAAAACAGAAACACCAATCTTATTTAATTCGGTGGCGATAAAAGCAGAATTGGTATCTACTATTTGTCCTATAAGTATTTCATCGCCAATAGTAATAATTTCTGCCAGCATCAGAAATCGAAGTCCTTTTTAAGTTCAGAAATTACCTGATTTATATCTTTTTTTAGCAGCGGAAATTTTTTCTCAATTTCTTCTTTGTTTTCGGAACTTTTACCCAGTGTTTCAATATCGAGAGCAACAGCCCTGCTTTGCTCCATTCCCAATAAATCCACATTGGGTTTTATTTTATGTGCTAGTTTATAAACGTTCTCATAATCACCATTTTCAATGGCGATCTCGAGATCTTTAATATCCTGAGGTACTTCCTCAAGAAATACAGAAATAACAGAGTTGATGAAATCCTCATCCCCTTCAGCCATCTCATTAATTTTATCCAAACTGTAGATCATTTATTTAATTTTTACTTTGAGTAATTCTTCCCCTTCAAGCCTAGCCGAAAGGTAATCATTTGTGCTTATTTTACCAACCCCTGCGGGAGTTCCGGTAAAAATAATGTCTCCTTTTTTGAGCATAAAGTATTTAGATACATAAGATATCAGAGAATCTATGCTCCATAGCATTAAGCCCGTATTCCCATTTTGAACGATTTCCCCATTTTTGGAAAGTGTAAAATTTAGTTCGTTCAAATTTTCAAATTTATTTTTATCGACCCATTTTCCAACTACAGCCGAACCATCAAAACCCTTTGAAATTTCCCAGGGAAGACCTTTTTCTTTTAGTTTGGATTGAAGGTCTCTGGCCGTAAAATCTATACCAAGCCCAATCTCATCATAATAGGTATGTGCAAACTTCTCATTGATATGCTTACCCACTTTTTTAATTTTTACCAGAACTTCTAATTCATAATGAATTTCGTTTGAAAAATCAGGAATATAAAAATCCTGTTCCTTTGGAAGAACTGCAGAATCGGGCTTTATAAAAACTACCGGGTCTTTGGGCCTTTCATTATCCAATTCCTTTATATGATCTGCATAATTGCGACCAACACAAATGATCTTCATCTCCTAATTCCTAATTATTTTAGCCTAATTTATTATTGAGCTGACTTAGTTTTATCTGAGTAAGTACCTTTTTAGTGTACAGTGGAAAATCCGCATTCAGGATCCATCCAAAATAACCTGGTTCCTGTTCCAGGACCTCAAGCACTTTCTTGCCCTTGTGCTTTCCAAAGGAAAATATTTCCTCATCGTCTTCATTAAAACTAATAAAGCCGGCAAAATCGGCAAATTTTCTATGGGTAGAGAATTCGGCCAGTTTCTTTACATTATTTTCCAATTCCGGATAACGATCTAACTGAGAGAGAAGGACTTCGTAAGTAGCGGTTGTGTCTGCTTCAGCACTATGGGCATCTGTTAGATCCTTATCGCAATAGAATTTATAGGCAGCTGCCAGGGTTCGCTTTTCCATCTTATGAAAGATCGTCTGAACATCTACAGACATCATGTTTTTAAGATCAAAATCAATGTCTGCACGCAGCATTTCCTCTGCTAAAAGCGGAATATCAAAGCGATCCGAATTAAAGCCGGCCAGGTCGCAGTCTTTTATTATGTTAAAAATTTCTTTGGCCAGTTCCTTAAAAGTTGGCTCATTGGCTACTTTTTCATTAGAAATACCATGGACTGCAATTACCTCATCAGGAATAGTCATTTCAGGATTAACCAGCCAGGTCCTGCTTTCTTTATTACCATTAGGATAAACTTTCAGAATAGAAATTTCAACAATACGATCCTTGGCCACATTGGTCCCCGTGGTTTCCAAATCAAAAAAACATATGGGCTTGCTGAGTTTTAGTTCCATTTGTGAGGTTTTTAGCAAAGATAGTTTTTAAAACAAAGTTAAACCCGACTTAAACATTGAGTATTGTTACAATTTTCACATAAGTGCCCCAATTGTGATATTGTTTAAAAAAGTTCGAAAATTAACTATTGAATTTAATCTAATTAAATCTCTCTATCCACATCCCAGGCTTCAAGATAGTCTGCAACCGTTTTAACGAACATGCCGCCCAATGCGCCATTTACTACCCGATGATCATAACTGTGTGAAAGAAACATTTTGCTTCGGATTCCAATAAAATCCCCTTCCTCAGTTTCTATAACCGCAGGCATTTTCCGAATAGCTCCCAGGGCTAAAATGCCAACCTGTGGTTGATTAATGATAGGTGTTCCGAAAACGCTTCCAAAAGAGCCCACATTTGTGACTGTATAGGTGCCGTCTTTTATTTCATCAGGCTTCAGTGCATTGTTTCTTGCCCTGTTTGCAAGGTCATTTACTACTTTGGCCATTCCAACTAAATTTAGCTGATCTGCATTTTTTATTACAGGTACTATCAAATTTCCATCGGGCAATGCTGCAGCCATTCCAATGTTGATATTCTTTTTCCTTATCACAGTATCCCCTTCAACCGAAATGTTAACCATTGGATACTTTTTTAAGGCTTTGGCAACAGCTTCCATAAAAATTGGGGTAAAGGTTAACTTTTCTCCTTCATTCTTCTGGAATTCATCTTTAACCTTATTCCTCCACGTAACCACCTTAGTAACATCCACTTCAATAAAACTTTGAACGTGAGCTGAAGTTGAGATACTCTCTATCATGTGATGAGCAATAAGTTTACCCATCCTTGTCATCGGAATAAGCTCATCTTCGCCATTAGACTGTACTCTTGTAACCTGATGTGGTTCTGTACGAACAGCAGTTTCCTTTATTACATGTTCAGGCTCCTTAACCGGTATCGCAATGGGTTTTGAAACCGGCGCGATTTCAGGTTTGCCATTTTTAATATAGGCCAATATATCATTCTTAGTAACCCTGCCTTCTTTTCCCGTACCCTCTATTTTATCGAGTTCTTCGGTGGTTATCCCTTCTTCTCTCGCAATATTTTTAACAAGTGGAGAATAAAATCTGGTGGTATCAGCTGTGCTTTGAGCGGTGCTGGCAACAAATTCCCGGACATAAGCTACATCTTCTTCCAAAACGGCGGCTTCCTCAGGAATAACTTCGGCAATTTCTTCTTTATGTTCGGTATCCACACCTTCTGTGGAATCTGACCCGCCTTCCATTTCTATTACAGCTACGGTCTGTCCAACTTTTATGACATCATCTATTTCAAAAAGTTTTTCCAGCAACACCCCCTCAACTTCGCTTGGTACTTCAGAATCTACCTTATCGGTAGCAATTTCAAAAACCGCTTCATCCAATTCTACAGTATCACCAACCTCCTTTAACCAAGCTGTTAAGGTAGCCTCTGCAACACTCTCACCCATTTGCGGCAATTTCAAATCAAACTTTGCCATATTATTATTTAAAGTGCTTTTTTGATTAAATATTTTGCAAAAATACTAAAAAAACGTCCTTATTTTTAAATTTATTGTATCTATTATCTTTAGGTAGCCTTTAAGGAACCTTCAAATGGAATTCTGTTAAGAATGCTTCTTCCTAAAGTAACTTCATCTGCATATTCCAATTCATCGCCTACCGATATACCTCTCGCAATTGTAGATATTTTTAAATCAAAAGGCTTTAATTGTTTATAGATATAAAAGTTAGTAGTATCCCCTTCCATGGTAGAGCTCAGGGCAAATATCAGTTCCTTTATCTTATTTTGACTAACTTTTGAGATCAGGGAGGAAATGGTTAAATCTTGTGGACCAACACCTTCCATCGGGGATATTTTGCCTCCAAGCACGTGGTATAAGCCTGTATATTGACCCGTGTTTTCAATAGCCATTACATCCCGAATATCTTCAACTACACAAACCACATCCTGCTCTCTTTTAGAATTTGCACAGATTTCGCATAGCGCAACATCTGAGATATTATGGCAAGTGGAGCAAAATTTGATTTCCTCTCTGAGCGCCTGAAGCGAACGAGATAAATCTGAGGTTTGTTCTTCCGGCTGGTTTAAAAGGTGAAGTACTAACCGCAAAGCAGTTCGTTTACCAATTCCCGGTAACTGAGACATATGGTATACTGCATTTTCCAAGAGTTTAGATGAAAATTCCATAAAGGCAAAATTACATAATGTTTTAAGTTTTTGTACTTTGCGCTTGTAATTTATTTTTATGACAGCATCGCATATTCTGCTCCTTATTGGCGGTTATTTCTTCTTGCTATTGCTTATCTCTTACTTCACCGGAAAAAACGATTCCAATGCTGATTTTTTTAAGGCAGGAAAACAATCGCCCTGGTATTTAGTTGCCTTTGGCATGATTGGTGCATCCTTATCCGGGGTCACTTTTATATCTGTGCCGGGCTGGGTAGAAAGTTCCCAATTCAGTTATATGCAGGTTGTTTTCGGCTATTTGGTAGGATATTTTGTCGTTGCCTTTATTCTTATGCCCATATATTATAGCTCTAATGTTACTTCTATTTATGAGTACCTCAAGGAACGATTTGGAAATGTGAGTTACAAAATTGGAGCTTTATCTTTCTTTATCTCCAGGGTATTGGGAGCCTCTTTCCGCCTTTTCCTGGTAGCCATTGTGCTGCAGCAGTTTGTATTTGACGCCTGGAATGTTCCATTTGAAGTTACCGTGGTTTTATCTATCCTTTTGATATGGATATATACTTTTAGAGGCGGGATAAAAACAATTGTTTGGACAGATACTCTTCAAACTTTGTTTATGCTGTTATCTGTAGGCTTATCTATTTACTTTATAAATGCAAAATTAGGCTGGAGCTTTACGGAATTTATTAATTCCGAAGAATTAAAGGAATACAGTCAGGTGTTATTTACAGATGATTTTTATGTGAAAAATCACTTTATAAAATCCTTTCTGGGGGGCATGTTCATTACTATTTGTATGACCGGACTGGATCAGGATATGATGCAGAAGAACTTAACCTGCAAGAATTTAAAGGACGCTCAGAAGAATATGGTTTCTTTCAGTCTTATCCTTATTGTGGTAAATTTTGTCTTTCTGCTATTGGGTGCTTTGCTTTTTATATATGCTTCCAAATTTGATATTGCAACTCCACTAATGGATGGGGAACCAAAATCTGATCTGCTTTTTCCTGAAATTGCGTTAAACAGTGGTTTGGGTATTACCGTAGCGATCACTTTTATGCTTGGGCTGATTGCGGCTGCCTACAGCAGTGCAGATAGTGCTCTTACTTCCCTGACAACTTCGTTTTGTGTTGATTTTCTGGGAATTGAAAGGAAACCGGCAAACGCTCAAAAGACAATAAGAAAGAAAACCCATGTCTGGATGAGTGTGCTGCTGATTCTAATGGTTATACTATTCAAATATGTTTTAGACAGGAATGTTATTGATGGCCTTTTGACCGTTGCTACCTACACCTACGGACCATTATTGGGCCTCTTTGCATTTGGCATCTTTACATCTCATAAAGTAGAAGACAACTATGTTTGGATTGTAGCCGTAACCGCAGTACTAATGGTAATTGGGATTGCGAATATACCAGCTGAATACCTCGGAGGATACGCCGTAGGATATGAATTGTTACCTGTTAATGGATTATTTACTTTTATTGGATTATATCTTATTAGAAAAAAACCTGCTTAGTACTTTTCAATAATTGCGGCTTTTAAGTGTTCAAGGTCTTCAAGAATTGAATTTCCCATCTCTTTCAAATAAATCTCTGTACTATTCGAATTTAATTCATCTTGCTCTAATTGCTGAAAAAGCCGTTGTTCATCAAAATAGCATTTTGTCTCATAGTCCAGGATTCGGGTCGGTACTTTATCTTCGTCACCTTCATTATAGGGAAGGTCGTAGCTTTTTTCTGAAAAATAAATCAATTTGCCATCCTTCAGGTAGAAATATTTTTCTAGAGTAGTATTTTCTCCGGAAGCCTTAAGCGACAACTTTTGGATTTCATCTTTCTCAAAAAACGAACTAAGATGAGCACCCCGGCTGGTATAGTTTAACAATTGAAATTCTACTATTGAGTCCCAATCAGACTTATTCTCCAGCATTTCAACATATTCATATATTGACAATACCAATTTCTGATTTTCTTGTCGCTGAGCACTTCCGGTAAACACCATCAAAGCCAAATAGAAAAAAATAATTGTCTTTAGCATATCAATTAATATTGATGTGTAGCCAATAGCACCAAAGTACATGCTTCTTCCACCCTAATTTCATTATTTCGAAGCAGTGCGTAAAACTCCGGGTTTTCGGTTCCGGGATTAAAAATCACACGTTCTGGTTTTATCTGAATGATTTGTTCATAATATTCCTTTTGTCGCTTATCATTGAGATATAAGGTAATCGTATGAATATTTTGAAATTTTTCAAGCTCCGTTCTAATCTGCACATCTGCTACATTCCCATTCCTAAGACCAAAAGCGGAGGTTTCAATATTATTTGCCCGCAATTTGTAAATGGCCAAATTACTGTAGCGATTCGGGTTTAAGGAAGCTCCAAAAACAAGTGTAGTTTTCATAAAATAATCCTTGCTACGTTAAAGTGTGTTAATGACTGTAACTTTTCAAATAATAATTCGTCTTTAGATAGTATAACAAAAAACCTAATTCGTTGTTGGTGCTATATTTTTATAGTTAATGGTTAGTGTTTAGTATGGCTCATCAACGAAAGAACCCCGGCAAATATGTCGGGGTTTTATTATTTCATTACATTAAACTATTTGCGTGCAATTGCTGGTCATCAAAAGACCAAAGATACTACATCAATTTAATCAAATCTAATTCAAAAAAGTTTAAAAGACAGCCTGCCATTTGAATAGTGTAAATATGTTAAAATATTTATTTAAGGTAACATAACCGATCTCTTGTCGTCATGTATGTATCATCAATCAATCACAATCACAACGTTCATGATCAAAAAATTTTTAATCTACGTCCTTCTATTAGGTGGCGTAACCCTGGTAAAAGCAGAAATATCTGATCCCGATATTGTATTGGGAAGCATTAGCGGCAAGGTAGTAGACAATATCCAGAATCAGCCGGTAGCATATGCGGCAATAGTGATCAAGCGAGCTTCAGACAACACGACATTGACCGGTGGAATCACGGATGAAAAGGGTACTTTTCAAATAAAAAAATTACCAGAAGGGTCTTTCATTGTAGAGGTTCAATATATAGGCTTCAAATCGCACATACAGCAGATTACATTATCAAAAGACAATCGTAATCCTAATTTAGGGGTTATTTCCCTTGAAGAGGAAGCAGAAGAACTCTCAGGCGTGGAAGTTGTAGCAGAGCGGACGACTATAGAACAGCGTATAGATCGTAAAGTGGTAAATGTAGGCAAAGATCTTACGACCGCTGGGGCCACCGCTTCTGATATAATGAATAATATACCCTCGCTTAATGTAGATCAGCAAACCGGACAACTTACCATGAGGGGAAACTCAAATGTAAGGGTTATGGTAGATGGCAAACTAACCAATGTGCCGGTTGCCCAATTATTAAGGCAGATACCATCTACTTCCATAAAGTCTATTGAATTAATTACCAATCCGTCAGCCAAATATAATCCTGATGGGATGACTGGCCTCATAAACATTATACTTCACAAAAATTCAAATAATGGTTTTAACGGGAATTTGAATACAGGTCTAACAGTAGGTCAGGAAGCAAAGTTTAACAGCTCAATCGATCTTAACTACAGAAATGGTAAGGTAAATGTGTATGGAAACTTCGGAAACAATATCGGCAAATATGTAAACGATGGAATTATATTCAGAATTGACGAGAATTCTGAACAATTGTTTGATTTTTTAGATAACAGAAAGTCTAATTTATTTAAAGTTGGAATGGATTTTTATCTCAATGATAAGAACACCATTTCGTTTTTCACAAACCAAAATTATTTTGACGGTAAAACAAACGGACAGACACAGGTTACATACTTTGATGATCCGCTGCTCAATACCAATCAAATCTTCGAAAATAAGAATGATAACCACAGCCAGCAATACAATTTTGACTATAAACTGGATTTCAATAAAGAAGGTCATAACATTGAGCTGGAAGTAGATTACAATAAGTTTACTGATGAAGAAAATGCTCAATTTAAGTCGACCGGAAATACATTATTCCCGGATTATCAAGATTTTGTAGATACCAAAAGAGACCAGACTCTTGTAAACCTGGACTATGTAAATCCTTTAGATTCTATATCCAAACTTGAAGTTGGTCTGGAAGCAAGAATTTTTGAAACCAATGTGGATTATTCTTCTACAGGACTTTCGTATACTCCCGATGGAAGTTTGATACCAACTCCGGATACCGATTTTGTTTATGGAATGGACATTTACTCTGCCTATGCAAGTTTTGGTCAGAATTATGATAAATGGGGGTATCAGGTAGGGCTGCGTGTCGAAGATGTTGAGGTTAAAGCAGACACCAACCAGGTAAGGTCCTTTACAGATAAGTATACAGAACTGTATCCTTCTGGTTTTGTAACCTATAAGCCATCTGATAAAAATCAGTTTCAATTTAGTTTTAGCAGACGGGTTGACCGCCCCGGACTTACACAGGTTAATCCTATTCGTGAGTGGTCTACCCCTTTATTATCCTCATTTGGGAACCCAACACTTGTTCCTCAATTTACATTTTCATATGAAATAAATTATACCAGACGCCTGAAGAATGGAAGCATAACATCAGGTATATTTTACAGGAACATTAAAGATGAAATTAACAGGGCTATTTATGTAGACAGACTAGACCTAAACAAACTTATATTAACCTTCGACAATTTCGACGATACCTCTGCATATGGTATTGAGGTTTCAAGTAATTATAAGCTAACTAAATGGTGGAGTTTTAATGCCAGTTTTGATTTGTATTCACAAACACAACGAGGAATTACTGAGAGCCTACAATCCGATAATAATACCGCTACAATAGATGACATAATTAATGAGGAAGTTGAAGTGGAAAATACAGCGTGGAATTTTAGAATGAATAACAGTTTCAAAGCCACCAAAAATTTAACTTTTCAGTTATTTGGATTTTACAGAGGACAAAACAGAACCATACAGTTTGACGTAGAGCCCATGTATTTTGTGAATCTGGGTGCTCGTTACAGTTTCGCGAAAGGTAATGGTACTTTCAGTGTTAACTTCAATGACGTTTTTAACACAATGCGATTTGCAGCCAGCGGCGATAAGCCTTTTACCCAGGTAGCCGAATTTAATTGGGAGAGCCAAACTGTCTTTGCAGGAATTTCTTATCGGTTTGGAAGTGGAAAAAACAAGGCGGCCAAACGAAAAAGAAGAGATAGTAATACGAAGCAAAGTGGTGGTGGTATGCTTTAAATAGTAATTGATAAAATATACGGAGTATTGGTTGGTTATCTCGTGTAATATTTGTCAATTAAATAACCCCTGACTGATTAGTCGGGGGTTTTAAATTTAGGAGGATTCATCAAATATTCCGGTGGGCAAACCATCCAGACTTTTAACATTCTTCAGACCCATATATTCGTTCAGTCCGTCCTCACCTTTATTTTCCGCCCATATATTGAGCATGTTTCGCTCCCCTTTATAATCCATCAAAGGAACACCGAACCCGCAGGAAGTCTGGACGAGCTTTATTTTCATATGAATTAATTGCCTGCCACCCGCTATTTCAGGAAACTGCCCAATATGCTCATTCCAAAAGGCATCTCGCTTATGGAATGGCCTTGCTTCGCCATAAAGGCGTAAAATCATTGGTTTCCCTTCAAATGCACAGAACATTATAGTCATTCTTTTGTCGTATTGTAAATGAGTAGCGGTTTCGTTTCCACTTCCGGTAAGGTTTAACCAAAGAATATTGTTGTTGTCTATTATTCTAAAAGAATCCATTCCTTTAGGAGATAGATTTATAGATCCATCTTTCATGGCAGTAGCCACAAAAAAAAGTTTTTGTTTAGCTATAAATTCTATTTGTTTTGAATCCAGACTTTTAGAACGTTTCCCCATCCAAATTTGATTTAAGTTTTTACCATCTGATTATGGCACTTCCCCATGTAAATCCGCTCCCAAAGGCAGCCAATACTACAAGGTCTCCTTCTTTAATTTTACCCTGCTCCCATGCTTCGGTGAGGGCAATTGGAATAGAAGCCGCAGTGGTATTCCCGTATTTCATAATATTGTTGTAAACCTGGTCATCTCCCAACCTCATCTTGTGCTGAATAAACTGGGAAATTCTCAAATTAGCCTGGTGGGGAATTAGCATATCAATATCTTTTGGTTCAAGTTTATTGGCCTTTAACCCTTCCATAATCACCTCACTAACACGAACTACGGCATTTTTAAAAACAAACTGCCCGTT
>JABDPH010000325.1 GCA_013042925.1 Eudoraea sp. | reverse complement strand
TTCTATGACTTCTTTAAAGTACTCCTGCGGCGTTTCTAAAGCAGCTTCACTGGCAATTTGTGCATATGTTGGAGGAGAGAGCCGGGCTTGGGCAAATTTTAATGCAGTCGTTATAACTTGTTTGTTTTTAGATACAAGACAACCTATTCTTGCGCCGCACATGCTATATCTCTTGGAAACGGAATCAACGACAATGGCGTGTTCTTCTATATCTTTTTCCCGTAAGATGGAATAGTGCTCCTTACCATCGTAGGTGAATTCCCTGTATACTTCATCTGCGACCAGAAAAAGGTTGTATTTTTTTACCAATAATGCCAGTTTCTGAATTTCAGTTTTGTTGTATAAATAACCAGTTGGATTGCCAGGATTGCAAATGAGAATTGCCCTTGTCTTATTTGTAATGAGCTTCTCAAATTCCTCAATAGGGGGGAGTGCAAAATTATTTTCAATACTGGCAAGAACGGGGGTAACCGTTATACCCATTGCCGTAGCAAAACCATTGTAATTTGCATAAAAAGGTTCAGGAATTATTATTTCGTCACCTGGATCAGCAATGCTGCCCAGGGTAAAAGAAAGAGCTTCTGACCCCCCTGTTGTCACTAAAATATCATTATGTGTGACATGTATTTTTTGCTTTTCGTAATAGTTGCTTAATTTCTTTCTATAGATTTCCGACCCTTCCGTCCTGCTGTAGGCTAAAACTTCAATTGTATTGTTTTTGACCGCATCTAAAGCTTGTTTTGGGGTTTTAATATCTGGTTGGCCAATATTTAAATGTATTACCTCAACACCCCGATTTTTTGCGTCTTCCGCATAGGGAACCAATTTCCTGATAGGAGATTCCGGCATTAATTGACCCTTCCTTGAGATAGCTGGCATAAAGTTCTAAGTTTTAACAAAAATGGGAAATCATTGTGGACAAAACAACATAAAAGTTATTATTATCCGTTCATCTAACGTAATGTTAAAGTATTATAAAGTTTGGCTATTATTTGATATCTTTAATATACATCGAACTAATTATTAGCAAGTTGCGTACCTTTTTAAAGTTTATTTTATTGTTAATCCTGTGTATTCCATTCTATGGTTTATCGCAAGGATTTAATTTGCCCAAAGGGAAGAAATTTGAAAAGGTAAAATTTAACTTAATCAATAATCTTATAATAATACCTATTGAAGTTAATGGGGCGAAATTGTCCTTTATCTTAGATTCAGGGGTAAGTAAACCTATTCTTTTTAATGTTTCGGACCAGGATTCAATTCAATTAAAGAATGTTTCGGAAATCACAATTAAAGGCCTTGGGGGTGGAGATCCGATCAAAGGATTAAGTTCAAAGAATAATTTTTTCCAATTAAACGATATCAGGAATTACGGTCAACTATTATATGTTGTGCTGGATAAGGAAATGAATTTCTCTCCAAGTCTCGGAATACCCATTCATGGAATTATTGGTTATGACCTCTTTAGAGATTTTGTTGTCGAAATTAACTATAGTGCGGAATATATTAAATTTCATGATCCTATATTTTATGAAGAGAAAGAGAATAAGAAATCGCAAACATTACCAATAGCTCTAAGACGAAACAAGGCATATATTGACGGAAATGTTGGTTTCGGCACGGCAAAAGATGTACCGGTTAAACTTTTAATTGATACAGGCAGCAGTGATGCCGTTTGGCTTTTCCAGGACGAGGAAAAAGGCCTTGGGATTCCTGAACAAAACTATCAGGATTTTTTAGGTGAAGGTTTAAATGGAAGCATATTTGGTAAACGAACTAAGGTAAATTCAATTAATTTGGGGGAGTTTGCTTTAAAGGATGCAAAAGCGGCATTTCCGGACATGGAGACTTTCAGCACATCAGTAGTTACCGGGAATAGAAACGGTAGTATTGGCGGGGCAATTCTTAAACGTTTTAATATTGTTTTTAACTATCCTGCAAAACAAATTACCTTAAAGAAAAACAGGCATTTCAGTGCTCCTTTCCAATATAATATGAGCGGTTTGCAATTGCAGCATAATGGGGTAAGATACATCGCAGATCGGATTGCAGATAGTAGAGGCTTTGTTATAAATAGTAATAGGACCTTTGGAAATGTTCAGATTCTCATGGAAAATCAAACCCGGCTTAGTTTGGTGCCTGAGATAATTGTTTCCGGAATCAGAGCTGGCAGTCCTGCAGAAGTGGCTGGGTTGCAGGAGGGTGATATTATTTTAGCTGTCAATGGAAAGCGTATACATAGCTACAAACTTCAGGAAGTGATGAAAATGCTCAATGAAAAAGAAGGAAAACGGGTAAAGGTTCTAATAGAGAGATATAATAAGGATTTACTATTTTCTTTTGTACTCAAAAAGGCATTTAAATAAAAAAACCGGAATGAAAATTCCGGTTTTAATTTTTATAAGCAAGTGGATTTTTCTATTTCCCGTCCACGCTTTTTACTTCGCCTTTAATTTTTAATACTTTGGTAGGCGTATCAGCGTTGGATATTACGGTTATTGCCTTTCTAATAGGTCCAACTCGCTTAGTGTCATATTTAACTTGAATTTCTCCTGTTTTACCCGGTAAAATTGCTTCTTCAGGTTTTTTAGGAATAGTGCAGCCACAACTAGAACTTACCTTACTAATAATTAAAGGCGCTGTTCCTGTGTTTGTGAATTCAAATACTCTAACGCCATCGCTACCTTTTTCGATCACACCATAATCAACGGTTTCTGTTTTAAATTCAATCTTAGCAGCTTTATCCTGGGCGTTTACACTTAATGCAAGTAGGCCTACAAATAATACTAATACTATTTTTTTCATTACTTTTTGGTTTTGGGTGAATCTCAAATGTAAATGTTTTAGTATCAACATCCAAAATTCTTTTGTTATCTACTAACGTTACTTATTTTTGTTTCGTATTTCCAATCAGGTAAATATTAAAATGATTATCGCAAGTTTAACATTTTAAGTGATAATCATTTTTTGATACCCGGATTGTTGGAACAAAAACTATACCGAAATTATGGATATTCCATCAAAATATGAGCCGCAGATAGTAGAAGACCATTGGTATAACTATTGGATGGATAATAAATATTTTCATTCAACACCCGATGATAGGGAGCCCTATACCATTGTTATACCACCGCCAAATGTCACAGGGATTCTGCATATGGGTCATATGTTAAACAACACCATTCAGGATGTCCTAATAAGAAGAGCTCGCCTGCTTGGTCTGAATGCGTGCTGGGTGCCCGGAACAGATCATGCTTCTATTGCAACGGAGGCCAAAGTGGTAGCTAAGCTTAAGGAACAGGGAATTGGTAAAAAGGATATTTCAAGAGAGGATTTCTTGGAACATGCATGGGAATGGACACATGAATACGGGGGCGTAATTTTAGAGCAATTAAAAAAATTGGGGTGTTCTTGTGACTGGGATCGCACAAAATTTACGATGGATGACGATATGTCTGTCTCAGTAATCAAAGTTTTTATTGAATTATATGAGAAAGGGCTAATTTATCGTGGATATCGAATGGTGAACTGGGACCCCCAGGCAAAAACAACATTATCAGATGAAGAAGTAATATATGAAGAGCGCAATGGCGAGTTATATTACCTTGCTTATTCCATTGAAGGTTCCGATGATATAGTTACCATTGCAACTACACGTCCTGAAACCATTCTTGGTGATACCGCCATATGTATTAATCCAAATGATGAGCGTTTCCGCAGTTTAAAAGGTAAAAAGGCAATCGTGCCTATATGCAACAGGGTAATTCCAATAATTGAAGATGACTATGTTACTATGGAATTTGGAACTGGTTGTCTAAAAGTTACACCCGCACATGACGAAAATGACAAGCTTCTTGGAGAAAAACATCAACTGGAAACTATTGATATTTTTAATGACGATGCATCCTTGAATTCATTCGGATTGCATTATGAAGGAATGGACAGGTTTGAAGCGCGTAAAGCAATTGTTAAAGAATTAAAAGAAAAAGGGTTTTTAACGAAGGTGGAACCATATGTAAATAAAGTAGGCACTTCTGAAAGAACAAAAGTTGTTATAGAACCAAGACTTTCAGATCAATGGTTCCTTAAAATGGAAAATTTAGCCAAGCCCGCCCTTTCCGCTGTTCTGGAAACCAGGGAAGTGAAATTTTTTCCAAGAAAATTTGAAAACACATATCGTCACTGGATGGAAAATATCCGGGACTGGAATATTTCCCGTCAACTGTGGTGGGGACAAAGAATACCTGCGTATTATTATGGAGATGGCGAAAACGATTTTGTGGTAGCAGCATCAATAGAGGATGCATTGGTCAAAGCAAAAGATAAATCTGGGAATCCTGGGCTAACCGTAAAGGATTTACAACAAGATGAAGACGTACTAGACACCTGGTTTTCTTCCTGGTTATGGCCAATTAGTGTTTTTGGTGGAATCATGGACCCGGATAATGAGGAGGTTAATTATTATTATCCAACAAGTGATCTGGTTACCGCACCCGATATTTTGTTTTTTTGGGTAGCCAGGATGATCGTTGCCGGGTATGAATTTAGAGGAGAAAGACCATTTGATAATGTCTACCTAACCGGTTTGGTTCGCGATAAAGAACGACGTAAAATGTCTAAATCTTTAGGTAATTCTCCTGATGCTCTTAAATTAATTTCAAATTTTGGAGCAGATGCGGTCCGAGTTGGTTTATTATTAAGTTCCGCTGCTGGGAATGACTTATTGTTTGATGAAGCGCTGTGCCAGCAAGGTAAGAACTTCGCAAATAAAATATGGAATGCATTTCGACTTGTAAAGGGTTGGGAAATTGCAGAACTACCGCAACCTGAATCTTCTTTGAAAGGGATTGAATGGTATACAGCCAGGTTCAATCAGGTGCTTATGGAGATTGAGGACCATTTTAGTAAATATCGCATATCTGAGGCTTTAATGACCATATACAAGCTCGTTTGGGATGATTTTTGTTCATGGCTACTCGAAATTGTAAAGCCAGCCTATCAGCAGCCAATTGATAAAAAGACTTATACTGCAATCATAGCTATTTTTGAGAATAATTTAAAACTACTTCACCCATTTATGCCTTTCCTATCGGAAGAAATATGGCAGCGTATTTCAGATCGTAAACCATCGGAGGCACTGGTCATCTCTTCCTGGCC
>JABDPH010000320.1 GCA_013042925.1 Eudoraea sp. | reverse complement strand
CTTTGAAATGAGAACTTAAATAACGTAATTAAGAAGGTCAATTAGAACTGAATAATCTGGCAGTTGACCGCAAAAATCCTATTGCATAGACAAGTCACCGGTGAGCCAAACCTACCGACACCTTAGTCTCTCATGCTATGGAAAACATTCTGTACGTCATCATCTTCCTCAATTTTCTCGAGTAGTTTTTCCACCTCTTCCCTTTGTTCAGGGGAAAGTTCTTTGGTGATTTGCGGTATTCTTTCAAATCCTGAAGAGAGAATTTCAATATTTCGTGATTCCAATTCCTTTTGTATGGATCCAAAGCTCTCAAAAGGGGCATAGATTAAAATGCCATCGTCATCAACAAAGACCTCTTCCGCACCAAAGTCTATCATGTCCAGCTCAATTTCTTCAGGATCTATTCCTTCTGCGTTGATACGAAAATTGCAGGTATGATCAAACATAAACTCAACAGACCCGGAGGTGCCCAGGTTTCCGTCGCATTTATTAAAATAACTGCGGATGTTGGCTACAGTCCTTGTATTGTTATCCGTTGCTGTTTCTATTAAAATGGCTATTCCATGGGGTGCATAACCTTCAAATAATACCTCTTTAAAATCGCCCTGAGACTTATCGGAGGCCCTTTTGATGGCTCTTTCAATATTGTCTTTGGGCATATTCACAGACTTGGCATTCTGAATAACGGCACGCAGACGTGAATTGGAATCGGGATCGGGTCCACCTTCCTTAACAGCCATAACAATATCTTTGCCAATTCGCGTAAAAGCTTTGGACATGGCTGACCATCGCTTCATTTTACGCGCTTTCCTAAATTCAAATGCTCTTCCCATAAATTAATGCATGCTATTTCCTGGAAGCAAATTTAACAAATTTAAATGGTGGGACAAGAGAGGTACAACAAGTCAGAGCAACTAACTATTCACTATGTTTTCGATGCTTTCTGCAAGTTTAAAATCATTTTCGGTTATACCGCCAACGTCGTGCGTATTTAATCGAATGTTTAGAGAGCTATATACATTCGACCAATCCGGATGGTGATTTTGTTGCTCGCATTCAAACGCTATCCGGGTCATAATAGAAAAAGCATCTTTAAAGTTTTTAAACTTATAGCTCCGTTCAATGGAGCCGTCTTTATATTCCCAACCATTCAGGTTTTTTAACCTGGCAGTTACTTCATCTTCACTTAGTTTTTCCATAAGTTTTATTTTTCTTAAAGTTAGAAAAAATCGAATTGTGAATTTAAGAATAGGCAGGTTTCTTATAAATCATCCAATAACATGATGATCAATAATTTCCTGGCAACTAATTCGAAGGTTTTTGGGAAGTTTATTGTCTTTAGGTAAAACCGCCAGATAGCGCTCTTCATTTGTGGTGAACACCCTCTTAAAAATGGGATTAAAACTCCCAATCCTTTCAAGAATATCTTTTATAAAGTCTTCATGATGTACCAAATCATAACTACCCAAATGATAAATTCCAATTTTATTGCGATTAATGAGGTAATGGATTTGCTGCGTAAGTTTATTAATACTTATTACATTAATAATCAGGTTTGGGAAAACTTCTACAGGCTCATTATTCCAAATAAATTTTTTCATTTCCTTTACCCGAGGGGAGGAATTCCCAAATACCATTGGTACTCTTAAAATAGCCATTTTGGACCTGGGCAATCGCAAAAGCATATTCTCTATTCTGATTTTTAGTCTCCCGTAAACACTTTCCGATAAGGTTTTATCATATTCATATGATGGATATTTACTATATGCATCAAAGACATTGGCAGAAGACAAGAAATATAGTTTGCAGTCGTTCTTAACGAGATATTCCGCTATATGCTGATGAGCCTGAATTTGAGCTCCGAAATTACCCCTTAATGCAGAAATAATTACTTGTGGACGTATTTGCTCCAGAAGTTGATAGATATCATCTTCCAGCATGTCATATCTTATAAATTGTTTATTCTCTTCAAAGGCCCTGCCAGAGGAACAATATGTAGCATAGGTATCAAAATAATTGCAGAGTTCCTTGTAAACAGCATTGCCTATAAAACCGCTACCACCTAATATCAGTATTTTCTTTCCTCCGTCTTTCACCCTATTGCCCTCCTCATTTCCAAAAGATATTTAAGATTTATAGAATGGTAGTTTTACGACTTTAGCCTTTACGGTATTTTATCGTATTTGAATATGAATTTCACTGCCCGGATCGGAGAATGTAGATTCTACATATCCCAAGCCAATACCTTTGTTCAAGGAAGGCGACATTGTTCCAGAGGTGACATAGCCAATTTTATTGCCTATTCCATCCACTATTTCATAATCCTGTCTGGGAATACCACGTTCCTGCAATTCAAAGGCAATTAATTTTCTCTTTAGTGGTCGCTCCTTTTCCTTTGCCAGGGCATCACTGTTCACAAAGTCTTTGCTAAACTTTGTAATCCAACCCAGCCCTGCTTCTAAAGGAGAAGTTTCATCATTAATATCATTCCCATAAAGGCAATAGCCCATCTCTAGTCTTAGCGTATCCCTTGCAGCCAAACCAATTGGTTTAATTCCATAAGCCGCGCCTGCTTCCAGAACACTATCCCAAATTTGTTTTGCTTCTTCATTTTTACAGTAGATTTCAAAACCTCCTGAACCTGTATAGCCTGTCGCCGAAATGATAACATGTTCTATCCCAGCGAAATCACTAACTACAAAATTATAGAACTTAATAGCAGAAAGATCTACGGAAGTTAAGGACTGCATGGACTCTACGGCTTTAGGACCTTGAATAGCCAATAGAGAGTAGTTTTCTGATATATTTCTGAGTTTGGCACCTATTGACTCATTATACCTGGAAATATGATCCCAATCTTTTTGAATATTTGAGGCGTTCACCACAAGGAGGTAAACTTCTTCTTTTACCCTGTAAACAATAAGATCATCCACAATACCACCAGATTCATTTGGAAAGTAGCTGTATTGCGCCTTTCCAACCGTTAGTTTTGAAGCATCATTGGATGTGACTTTTTGTATAAGCGCTAAAGCGTTAGGGCCCTCTACTAAGAATTCTCCCATGTGAGAAACATCAAAGACACCCACTGCTTTTCGCACAGTTTCATGTTCAACATTAACACCTTCATAGGATACCGGCATTAAATACCCTGCAAAAGGAACCATTTTTGCCCCGAGAGCTTCGTGAGTTTTAGTTAAGGCCGTATTCTTCATATTTCATGGATTTAAGCTGCGCAAATTTATAGAAAATTAATAGATAGCTCAATCAGACTTCACAATGTTTTAAGACTTAAAATATTAAGATGGCCTATTTTTTTGCAAATAGCTTTTTAGTTCATCGTAAGTGTCAATCTTGAAAGAAACTTTATCTTTTTCCAATACATTTTGAATCTGGGAAGGAATCGGCAATTTCAATTTTAGAGTTTCTTCGACAACGTCTAAAAATTTAACGGGGTGTGCAGTTTCTAAAAACACGCCAAAGGTATCCGAATTATCTTTTTGGTATTCTTTCAGACCCAAATATCCAACCGCTCCATGAGGATCAGCTATATAGTTACATGAATTATAAATTTCACGGATTGCATGTTTTGTTTCTTCATCTGTAAAGGAATACGAGGACAAATTATTCTTTAATTCGGTAAAATTATTTTTATAAAGATTTCTTATCCTAATAAAATTACTGGGGTCTCCTACATCCATTGCATTAGAAATTGTAGCTTTTGAAGTTTTGGGAGTATATTCTTGTGTATGCATAAAACGTGGTACCGTATCATTCACATTTGTTGCCGCAATAAAATGTGCAGCCGGCATGCCTAGTTTTTGGGCAACCATCCCCGCGCAGATATTTCCAAAATTACCACTAGGGACAGAGAACACAATAGGTTGTTTTCTACTTTTGAGTTTTTTATAAGTAAATAGAAAATAAAACATTTGTGGTAACCACCTGGCCACATTTATTGAATTTGCAGAAGTTAATTTTATTTCTGATTTCAAGTCTGAATCCAAAAATGCAGTTTTAACCATATTTTGGCAGTCGTCAAAGTTACCATTAACCTCAAGAGCGGTTATATTCTGTCCTAATGTTGTTAACTGACGTTCCTGTATTTCACTGACTTTACCACTTGGATATAATATAACCACATTTACACCCTTTACGCCTAGAAAGCCATTAGCCACCGCGCCTCCAGTGTCTCCCGAGGTAGCTACCAGTACTGTCACCTCACTATTTTGAC
>JABDPH010000312.1 GCA_013042925.1 Eudoraea sp. | reverse complement strand
GTAGTGGTATTCTAAGGAGGAGCATCCAGGAAGGGATTCCTGCCGATGCTTTTTTTTCGGATAACATATAGAAGTGGACAGTAAGAAAAATAACCAACATTACTATAATCCCGTAAATGGCCAGATCTTTGAGCGGAGCTATCAATAAACTTATCCCTAATAGTATTTCGGCGATTCCACTTAAAATAACCAAAAGTCGGTGATAAGGAAGATATCTTGGCATTATGCGGAGGTAGGCCTTTGGTTTTACAAAATGCATAACCCCTGCAAGGATATACATTGTTGCCATAAGCAGATAATGCCAGGAATAATTCATAGAGAATTAAGGAAATAAAATTAGAATAAAAAACTTCACGGGGCACTGCGAATTATCTTATAGATAATTTGAGTACACCCGTGAAACATTCATTGAACATGAATTTCTTAAGTTAGTTATAAGCCAAAAATGACCTATTTAATCATCTCATAACTTCGGCTTATAAACTTAGTAAGCTCTTCTCCCTTGAGCAGGCCTTTTGACAACCTGGCAAGGTCAAGGGACTGATTAATTAATCGTTCTCTTTTTTTAGCCGTCTTTGTGCCAAGAATCTCCGTTACAAGTGGATGATTTATGTTTACTATTAAATTATACATTTCGGGCATATTACCCATGCCAAACATACCACCACCTCCGGTTTGCTGCATTTCCTTCATACGCCTCATAAACTCTGGTTCTGTGATAATAAACGGAGAGGCATTACTATCCATAGCCTCTAATTGAATAGTATAACCTTTATCCGTAGTTACACTTTCAATATTTGCCTTCAGCTTTTCCTTCTCATCATCAGATAATTTACTTATTTGAGTATCTTCTTTTTTGATCAGATTATCCAGATGATCGGCATCAACCCTGGCAAAAGATAATTTCTCATTAGAAGTCTCTAATTTTTGCATCAAATGTGATATAATCGGAGAATCAAGAAGCAATACTTCGAAACCTTTAGCTTTGGCTGCATCAATATAACTATGCTGTGCTTCTTTATCTGAAGCATAAAGCACGACCAATTTATCGTCTTTATCTGTTTGAAGGGCTTTAATTTTTTCTTTCAACTCCTCAAGTGTGAAATACGTACCATCAACGGTGGGGTATAGCGCAAATTTGTCAGCTTTTTCAAAGAATTTTTCCTCTGACAACATTCCGTATTCAATGACTATCTTAATATCATTCCATTTTTTCTCAAAATCCTCACGATTATTTTTGAATAAAGAGGTTAGCTTATCAGCCACCTTTCTTGTAATGTATGAGGAAATCTTTTTAACAGCACCATCTGCTTGCAAGTACGATCTTGAAACATTAAGGGGAATGTCCGGGGAATCAATTACCCCTCTCAGCATAGTCAAAAATTCAGGAACTATTCCTTCTACATTATCTGTTACAAAAACCTGGTTCTGATAAAGCTGAATTCTGTCTTTCTGAATGTTCAGGTCATTAGTTAGTTTAGGGAAATAGAGTATACCTGTAAGATTAAAGGGATAATCCACATTTAAATGAATATGGAATAACGGTTCTTCAAATTGCATTGGATACAATTCCCTGTAAAAATTCTTATAATCCCCATCTTTTAGATCCGCCGGTTTCTTAGTCCAGGCAGGGTTCGGATTATTTACGATATTATCAACCTCTTGTGTTGGAGCCGGATCTTCTTCTTTCGCATCCTCAGGCTTTGGAAGTGTCTCTGTCTTTGTTCCAAATTTAATTGGAATGGGCATGAATTTATTATACTTCCGCAACAATTCAGATATCCTGTTCTCCTCTAAAAATTCAGTTGAATCATCTGCGATGCTCAAAATTATTTCTGTACCGCGTTCTTTTTTGTCAGATTTTTTCAAACTGAATTTTGGTGACCCATCACAGCTCCAATGCACTGCGGGTTCATCCCTATAACTTTTAGTGATAATCTCCACCTTGTCTGCAACCATGAAGGAAGAATAAAAGCCCAGGCCAAAATGTCCGATGATGCCCGAGTCTTTGTCTGCATCCTTATACTTATCAAGAAATTCTTCAGCCCCGGAAAAGGCAATATCATTAATGTACTTTTTAACTTCTTCTTCATTCATTCCAATACCCTCGTCAAGGATATGAAGTTTTTTACCTTTCTTATCTATTTTCACTTCAATCATCGGATTGCCATACTCAACTTTTGCCTCACCAATTGAGCTTAGGTGTTTTAATTTAAGTGTTGCATCCGTCGCATTTGAAATTAACTCGCGTAAGAATATCTCGTGATCGCTGTAAAGGAATTTTTTAATTAATGGGAAAATGTTTTCAACTGAAACATTAATCTTACCAGTAGCCATATTTTATTGTTTTTATATTATTACTTACTCATGGCAAAAAAAGTACCACATTGTATATAGGTGACAAACTGACACTTTAGGCTTCAAAAAAACTTTTCAGACTAAACTTTAACAAATTTTATGTTTAATAAATAAGATAAATAATTAAACATTATGTATATTTGTACTGTGATAGCGAAAAACAATTGCTATGAAAAAGTTTTTTGATTTTGTAATCAGATTGTTTATTAATTGGTTAGGTTGTTTAAAAGTGTGTTTTCTCTTGAAAGCACACTTTTTTTGTAATGATTTCACATGATGATAGACTTATATAATGTTCAAAAAATACGTAATTAAAATAAACATAAATATAATAGAATATGACTGCTAAAGCCACTGCAAAAAAGCCCTCTAAAGAAAATATTATAGCTTCTTATATGAATTATGTGCTGGAACATGAAGCTGTTCCTAAATCGGTTTTCAAATTTTGTAAGGAAAACAAAATAAAAGAGGAAGAATTTTATAAGCTCTTTGGTTCAGTGACAGGAATTCAAAAAACCATTTGGGATTTGTTCTTAGAGAATACCTTGAAATTAATATCCAAAAATAAGGAGTATTATGAGTTTTCTAGTCGGGACAAGATGCTTACTTTCTTTTTTACTTTTTTTGAAATGCTTAAGCTCAATCGTAGCTATGTGCTTTTTGTTTTGAATGAAGACAAAAACCCTTTGAAAAATTTAAAACAATTGAAAGGAGTGCGTACCGGGATCAAAAATTTTGCAAAAGAATTGATTGAAGAGGATAACAGTGAAAAAAGCTCGAAAATTACACAACATAATCCTGAATTATTTTCAGAAGGTGCCTGGGTTCAGTTTTTATTTATCCTTAAATTTTGGATGGAAGATTCCTCAGCAGATTTTGAAAAGACAGATGTAGCCATAGAAAAATCTGTCAAAACCATTTTTGATGTTTTCGATAATACACCTCTGGATAGTATCATCGATTTTGGAAAATTTCTGTTCAAAGAAAATTTCTCCTAATCATCTTAACCATATTTTAAATGAAAACACTCGATAAAATTCCCACTGGGAAAATAGAAAGGGCAGGTAAGCTTGTAAAAACCGGTGTTAAAGTAGGCGGAAATTTTGTCAAGTATTATGGTAAAAAACTGGTAAATCCCGAGCACGATAAGGACGAGCTGAATGAAGACAATGCATCTGATATCTACAATGGACTCAAATCATTAAAAGGTAGTGCACTGAAAGTGGCGCAAATGCTTAGTATGGAAAAGAATTTACTTCCATCAGCATACGTAGAAAAATTCTCTTTGGCTCAATTTTCAGTACCACCTCTATCCGCTCCGTTAG
>JABDPH010000310.1 GCA_013042925.1 Eudoraea sp. | reverse complement strand
GTAGTGTTTGCCAATAAGGCATGTGCAGACATGATTTGTCCGGACTGGCAATAACCGCACTGAGGAACCTGCTCTTCAATCCATACGCGTTGTATGGTATGTAGTTCGGCTTCATTGGCGATTCCCTCTATGGTAGTGATTTCTTTGTCAACCACGGCTTGTATAGGTGTAAGACAAGATCGTATGGCTACGCCATCAAGCTGCACGGTACAGGCACCACATTGTCCTATGCCGCAGCCAAATTTGGTTCCGGTTAAACCGACCTGTTCACGGATGACCCACAATAAGGAAGTTGCCGGATCAACATCTACCTCAAAATTCTCGTTGTTTATTTTTAAAATCATAGTATTATTTATATAAGCATATTGGTTAATGAAAAACCCACCTTATAGATTTACCTAAACTACTGTAATTTATGGCACCCGTCAAGTTAAATACTCAATTATTTTTCAAATTATAATTTGTATATTAAGTGCTGATTTACCTCATTAACAATGAATTGGAAAGTTGAGTTTGACGAAAAATATCAGATGGTTGTTTTAGTCTACAACGGTGCTAATTCCGCAAAGGACATATTTGAATCTTCATTCTCAGCCATTGAACTCACCAATAAAAAAAAGGTATATAAAATGCTGGTAGAGTCCCAGAATATTATAACTAGATTAAACAGGGCAGACGTTTTTAAGCTTCCCTTTGAATTGTACAACAAATGGGGTATGAATAAATCTATTCGTATCGCACTTCTCAAACCTAAGGACATTGAAGCGCAGCAAATGGCTTCATTCTACGAAATATCTACCAGGAACCTGGGTTGGGAAACAAAAATTTTTCCGGAACGAAAGGCGGCCTTGAAATGGTTGCTGGAAGACTATTGAATAGCATTAGTATTTTCAATTCTCTCTTTGCAGCACTATTTTAGTCATCTCAATCAGCATTTCCTGTATTAAAGCAAATAGCTGATACAAATCATTGCCTTTTAAAATAACTGCACTTAAATTGATCGAGAATAATAATTCTTTCGGTCATTCAAATGACTTGTTAGTATAACGGTATCTTCACATGCAACAGCATCGACTCGCAGCTATAATGTTTACCGATATTGCAGGCTATACTTCCTTAATGGGTTCAGATGAGAAGCGTGCATTTGAGATGCTCCAGAAAAACCGTGATGTACATACTAGTCTACTGGAGAAATATAATGGAGTACTCATCAAAGAAATGGGAGATGGGATGTTGATCAGTTTTGATCTTGGCTCAGATGCGGTACGCTGTGCCATTGAAATTCAGATAGCTTGTAAAGAAAAAAACATTCCTTTGAGAATTGGCATCCATGAAGGGGAAGTAGTATTTGAGGAATCTGATGTATTTGGTGATGGTGTTAATCTTGCCTCCCGCTTGCAGGCAGCTGCCGAAGTGGGTAGCATATCTATTACAGGATCTGTTTACCGGGATGTAAAAAATAAGGGCGATATACATACACAATTTGTTGAAGAGAAGTACTTTAAAAATGTAGATGAGCAGGTAAAAATATATAATGTACTGTGTGAAGAACTACCAGATGCTGTAGGGTCGGCTGCGTATTCGGAAAAGAAAACTGCTACTGTAAGATCTACACAAAAGCGCGGGGTTATCAGATATTCTCTTATTGTCCTGGTGTTCATATTGGTTCTGGTCTCAGCTTTTACCGTTTTTGATTCGGGGAATGACTATTTTAAAGAACGTGGATGGGCTCTGTTAATGTCCTTCGAAAACAAGACAAATGAGCACAATTTGTCAGGGTCATTAGATCATTTAATAAAATCCGGGATCCAACAGTCAGGATATGTCAATATTCTACCTCAATCCCGAATACAACAAACATTAAAAAGGATGGGGAGGTCTACAAAAGACTCCTTAGATTTTGAAACGGCAAAGGAAATTGCCATCCGCGATGGTGTTCATGTAATTGTGAAGGGTTCTATAGAGAAAGTTAGTGGTAATTATTTGTTGACAGCACAGATTATTAATCCGGAAACAGAGATCGATCTTTACAGAACCACTGTCAAAGCCTCGGATAGTACTAAGATTTTAAGAGCAACCGATAAACTCGTACGCAGAATAAGAAGAGGGTTAGGAGAATCAATGATTTCCAGAATTCAAAATAACAAATTCCTCCCTGCAGCAACTACCAACTCTTTAGAGGCCCTAAAACACTTCACTGATGGTAATATCTACTGGGGTAAACAACAATATAAGGAAGCCATTACACAATATAATAAGGCCTTTGAATTGGACTCTAATTTTGTCTGGAATAGAGTAATGATGGGTATGTACTACATCTTTTATGAAGGAAATAATCCTGAAGCCGAGATTCACTACCAAAGTGCGGAACGGAATCTAGGCAGTGTTACAAACAAAGAAAAATTATGGCTTACATCATTAATTGCTTCAAACAGAGGGGATGACGATAAATCAATTCTCGCTCTCAAAGAATACCTTTTGGAATTTCCTGATGATCATGATGCCTGGTACAATTTAGGGAATAGTTATAAGGATCTTAATGAATATATGAAGGCAATTGAGGCCTATAAAGAAGCTCTTCGGATTGATCCAAATGATGATTGGTCCCTAATTAATACGGCTTCAATTTATAATGCTGGCCTATGTCAGTTTGACAAATCTTATGAATTCTATAATAAAGCATTTGATATATGGCCTGAAAATAAAATCTCACAAAATCATATGTTTGGATTTCTTTTGGTCAAAATGGATAGCATTGAAGGTGCAAAGC
>JABDPH010000309.1 GCA_013042925.1 Eudoraea sp. | reverse complement strand
CATTGGTTCTGCTAGGTGGAGAACCGGGTATAGGTAAAAGTACATTGCTGCTACAAATTGCATTAAGATTGAACTTAAGGACACTATACGTTTCAGGTGAGGAAAGTCTAAAGCAAATAAAAATGAGGGCAGAGAGGATACATCCTAATAATCAGACCTGCTATATACTAACAGAAACTAAAACTCAAAATATATTTAAACAGATCAATGAGATAACACCTGATATTGTAGTTATTGATTCTATACAGACCCTCCACTCAGATTATATAGAATCTTCAGCAGGCAGCATATCTCAGGTTCGTGAATGCGCAGCAGAACTTATTAGATTCGCTAAAGAAACAAATACCCCAGTTATCTTAATAGGACATATTACAAAAGATGGAAATATTGCCGGACCTAAGATTTTGGAACATTTGGTTGATACGGTCTTACAATTTGAAGGCGATCGGAATTACGTTTACCGAATTTTGAGGGCATTGAAAAATAGATTTGGTTCAACGGCAGAGTTAGGGATTTATGAAATGCAGGGTGATGGACTTAGGGAGGTAAATAATCCTTCGGAAGTATTGCTTTCAAAAAGCGATACAGGACTTAGTGGTACGGCTATTGCTTCAACTATAGAAGGCATGCGCCCATTAATGATAGAAATTCAGGCTTTAGTTAGTACGGCGGTCTACGGCACTCCGCAACGTTCTGCTACAGGATATAATGCGAAACGTCTGAATATGTTACTGGCAGTTTTAGAAAAAAGAGCTGGCTTCAGGCTTGGTGCAAAAGATGTGTTCTTAAATATTACTGGAGGAATCACCGTAGACGATCCGGCCATTGATCTTGCAGTAGTTGCTGCTATTTTATCAAGTAATTCGGATGTTCCTATAGAAAAAAACGTATGTTTCGCTGCAGAAATTGGACTTGCCGGAGAGATAAGACCTGTTCAAAGAGTGGAACAAAGAATTCTTGAAGCCGATAAACTTGGGTTTTCTAAAATTTTCGTTTCGAAGAATAATAAAATTGCCCTTAAGAATACTAAAATAAAGGTAGAATTAGTCTCCAAAATTGAGGATGTGGTTAACACACTCTTCATTTAAGAAAACCTTTGATATAATCTATTCCCCATAAGAAACTTTTCCAGCCGATAATTGATGATATGGGTTCTTAATAAAGAAAATTAAGGAGCCGGATCAGGAATATTATTGTGAATAGATTCAATCCCTTTTATCAATTCATCTGAGAGATCAACTTCAATGCTGGATATGTTTTCTTCCAATTGCTTCATAGACGTTGCTCCGATAATATTACTGGTTATAAATGGTCTTGAATTTACAAATGCAAGGGCCATTTTGGTAAGTGAAAGATTATGTTCCTGGGCAAGTTCGTAATATTGCTGAGTAGCCCGGTTTGAATTGTCGCTAATATATCTATTGTATGCAGGGAATAAGGTAATTCTGGCGTTTGCAGGCTTCATCCCTCCCATATACTTTCCACTAAGAACTCCAAATCCCAAAGGAGAATAGGCTAAAAGGCCTATACTTTCTCGAATTGAAATTTCAGAAAGCCCAACTTCAAATTGGCGGTTTAATAAATTATAAGGGTTTTGAATGGTAATCATCCTGGGTAAGCTGGAGTGTACTTTACTTTCCTCCAAAAAGCGCATGGTTCCCCATGGGGTCTCATTGGAAAGTCCAACATGTCTAATTTTACCTTCAGTTATAAGATCCCTTAGAGTTTCCAATACCTGATGAATATTATCCTGCCAATGATCTGTAAGGTCATGCTTGTAACCCCTTTTTCCAAAGTAGTTGGTGGAACGTTCAGGCCAATGTAATTGATACAAATCAATATAATCTGTTTGCAGTCGTTCCAGACTTCCTTCAACCGCTTCAATTAAGGATTCCCTTCTAAAACCGGTTGATCTGATGAATTTTGTGAAGTCTGCTTTCCCTGCAATCTTGGTACCCAGAATAATCTTGTCTCTTTTTCCCGTTTTCTTAAACCAGTTACCAATTATTTTTTCGGTATCAGCATATCTGTCGGGATGAGCCGGAACGGGGTAAAGTTCTGCAGTGTCAAAAAAATTTATGCCCTGTTCAACTGCATAATCCATTTGCTGATGTCCTTCCTCTTCTGAATTCTGGCGGCCCCAGGTCATTGTGCCCAAACAAATCTTACTGACTTCTAAATCCGTGTGAGGTAATTTTTTATATATCATAAGTGAATACTATCCTTTTTTTGACCAGACAAATTTAATCATTACCATGTTTACATTTTATTAAGAGTATTTTAATTATTCATGTAATTCAACAAGAATTGGACAATGGTCACTATGTCTTGCTTCCGAAAGTATTACAGAGCGTTTTAATCTATTCTCAAGGTTACGGCTTACCATTCCATAATCCAGGCGCCATCCCTTGTTATTATTTCGGGCATTTGCTCTGTAACTCCACCAGGTATAATGATGTGGTTCTTTATTAAAAAACCTAAAGCTGTCTATAAATCCACTATCCATAAAATTGCCTATCCATTCGCGTTCAACAGGTAAAAAACCTGACACATTCTTATTTCTAATCGGATCGTGAATATCGATTGCCTGATGACAAATATTGTAATCGCCGCAAATTATAAGGTTGGGGTGTTCTATTTTAATTTTATCAATATATGACTGCAGATCTGCCATATACTGCAATTTCAGATCTAATCTTGCCAAGTTGGTCCCTGAAGGAAGATACATACTCATAATGGAAAGCCCATTAAAATCTGCCCGAAGATTTCTTCCTTCAGAATCCATATAGTCTATTCCGGTTCCATATTCTACATGATCTGGCTGTTTTTTGGACAAAATAGCAACCCCGCTATACCCTTTTTTTTGAGCACTGAACCAGTGATTGTGAACATATCCGATTTTATCAAAAACACTAAGATCTAATTGCTCTTTCATTGCCTTTATTTCCTGAAGACAAATCACATCGGGATCAACCTGCTGGAGCCATTCCAGAAAACCTTTGTTAAGGGCTGCCCTTATACCATTTACATTGTATGAAACTATTTTCAAACCTATTTTATTTATTTTCAAAAATAGTGAATGTTTAATCCAACCCGCCAAATGTATTTTAATATATAAACTAAGAATGATTAGTTTACAATTTGATATACTACTTCATGGAGATAATTAAAAGTTGATCACCCTACGAATTCGAGCTTTGTAAAGCTAGGACAAAGCCATTTCCCGGTTATATTTGGTTCGGTATTCCAAGGGAGACAAACCGGTATATTTCTTAAATGTTTTTCTAAAGGCCTTCTGATCATTGTAACCAACATTATACATTACCTGATTAATATTTAAAGTTGAGGATTCAAAACTCTTTTTGGCAACTTCAACTTTTACTCGTTGCATGTATTCCAATGGTGTATTCAGTGTTGCTTTCTTGAATCTCCTAATAAAAGTTCTACTGCTTATGGCAAATTTCTTTGCCAGGTCTTTAACGCTTAATTTTTCTTCAAAATTCTCCTCCATATAAATCTGGACAGCTTTTATTATTTCATCACTATGTTCTTTCTGTCCTTTAAAAATTACAAATTGATTTTGATTAATCCGGTCAAAATCTATTTCTGCCATTTTGGAACACCATATTGCTGTTTCTCTTCCGTAATATTTCTCTATCAAATAAACTATCATATTAAGAAAAGAATAAGCTCCGCCACTAGAATAGATACCATTATCCTCGCTTATTATCTTGTCTGGCAGGAGATGAATTTTGGGATATTTTTCTTCAAATTTTTGATGGACTACCCAATGAGTGGCGCACGTTTTTCCATTAAGCAAACCGGTTTCAGCAAGAATAAATGCACTTCTGCATAAACTCGCGACATCGGCATCATCTTTAATCCTTCTCATTTTTATCCAATTAATTAAGGGTTCATTTTTC
This sequence comes from Eudoraea sp., assembly GCA_013042925.1. Classification (GTDB taxonomy): domain Bacteria; phylum Bacteroidota; class Bacteroidia; order Flavobacteriales; family Flavobacteriaceae; genus Eudoraea. The sequence goes on along the minus strand of JABDPH010000309.1, from coordinate 887 downwards.
ACTAGTGCATCTTCAATATTACCCGTAATGGAAGAAATTATTATCAAATTTGTGCTTTCTACTTCCTCAATGGTTTTTGTTGGTTTAATCTGAAAAAATTCATGACAAGAAATGGGCTCTTTTGTTAAACCAACCAAGTCTATCTTAAAAAAGTCCTCTTGATTTTTCCCTATGCGTTTAGAATAGCTATTGGCCATTTTGAAAAGATTGAGTGTTCCAACAATAGTGTCTAAAATCAGTGTTCCTTCAGGTATAATTATGCTCAAATGCTTCATTTTAGTTTTTATAACAAATATATTCAATACATTTGGCATAATCAACCCCCTAAGATGTCATTAAAGACACCTTTGAAGTATATATAAATGCCATAACTTTGTGATATTCATAATTCTTAAAATTCAAAAAAATGACAAATCAAGAAATTACAGTAGTGTACAAATGGACAGCCAATCCCGGAAAAGCAGAAGAACTTAAAGCCATTTACAAAGAAGTCGAAAAACAGATGCAGGAAACAGAGCCAAATGCACTGAAAGTAGATTGCTATTTCGATGAGAGTACAAATGCTTTGATTGTTTATGATCTATTCAAAGATGGTGCCGCTTTGGGACAGCATTTAGGTACAACGGCAGCCGGACACTTCCCAACCTTGCTTCAAATTGCTGTCCCCGGAGCGTTCCTTTTTTGTGGAGATGTTCCTGAAGAATTGAAACAAGCTGCCATAGGAATGGGACTAGATGCAACATTTGCTCCTCGTATTTTTGGTTTTGACAGAAAGACTGTTTAATAAATAATTCATTTAAGTAACATAAAAATCAATTGAATAGAAACATCATTCTGTTCTCTTGGTTTTTATCTATCAAGTCTAATAGTTGATATAATTTAACTAC
>JABDPH010000307.1 GCA_013042925.1 Eudoraea sp. | reverse complement strand
GGAAGCTCAATATCCGTCCCGGAAACTTCCATCTCCATATCACTAAATTGCTCCAGCATTTGATTGGACATTAAGGATTCATAGTCTATGGTCACCGTATTTCCCGCGCAGGAATAGGTAAATTCTGAAGTAAAGGCTTCATTGCCCTTCTCATCCATATATTTCATAACCATTGTAGCAGAAGAGGTACTACCTTCATCAATTACATTCGTAACTGTGTAGCTGACAGATCCCTGAGTCTTACCCTTACCATTATAGGAAGTGTACTCTAAAGTAGTGCCCTCTTCCATAGGGTAGTATTTGCTGCAATTTTGTCCTGTTACCGGCAATCCTAATAAAAGGGTAAGTCCGATAAATAAAAGTTTTAGTTTCATTATTTAGATTTTTATAAATTCTACTCTTCTGTTTTGTGCTTTTCCATCAACTGTTCCGTTATCCCCAACCGGTTCAGATTCTCCTTTGCCAGCTGTTGTGAGCCTCTGCGCGTCAATATTATATATATTGACCAATGCATTTTTTACTGCCTCAGCCCTGGCTTCAGATAGTTTCATGTTGGCAGTGTCGTCCCCATCAGAATCTGTATGGCCAATAATATTCAGATTCATATCTTTTTCCTGGAGTAATACCTGAGAGATCTGGCGTATTATCCCCATAGATTGAGGTTGTATATTCGCCGATCCAGAATCGAATAAGATACCATTTGTAGATACTTTTCCCTCAGAAATTAATGTTCTTCTTAAATCCAGACCTCCTTCAGCCACTTTTAGATTGGTGATGAACAACCGTTCTTTACCATCTTTAAAATTGTTCATATGAAATTTCAGCGTATTCGAGACCCCACCCTGCGGCACAATCCTTGGAATGTCAATATGTTTTTCTTCATTCACCCATAGTCTAAATCGTTGCTTGTTAACGGCAATGGAAATATGTGGTTTGTTTAATACTTCTTCTCTAAGGTCGGCATCAACCGTACTGTAGATTTCCCTTTTACCATTAATGCGATTTTCCATCGTTATTCCAATGGCCGAATATTGACAAAATGGAAGAAGTGCTTGTACAAAATTGTTGCCTTCTTTAAATTTATCATCATCGCTTAAGTCTATTCTTAACTTGGCTGTTGAAGAAGTCTTTCTATCTAAACCAATGGCCATTATATCAAATTCTATGGTGTACTCTTCAGGTAATTTTGGCACATCGGGAATAAAATATACACCATATCCGGATATCAGTTCTATCCATTTTTCAGATGAATCATCAAAAGTTACTAACTCACCACCGCCATTGGTATTCCATTTGGAAGGGAAATCACCTACAAAGTCATTTGAGAAATCGTCAAAGAATAAAAGTTTGTCTCCGGGTACATAATCGAACTTGCTATAGACTTGTATGGTTTTAGGCCCACTTTCTCCCGTTGTAGTTGGATTGTTCGTTTCACCCCCGCCGTCATTTGGAGTTTGTCCTTGTGGGATTGGCATGCCTTCCTGATTGGTTGGAGCATTGCCCTGATTCCCTTTAGATCCAGGTTCTAAAATACTGTCTAAAACCGCGTCTGTTTTTTCCGAAGTTTCCTTTTCAACCCTTCTTTCAACGGTACGTTCAGCTGCCCTTTCAGCCGCCTTACCCAATTTTTTCAATAATTGAGCACTGGCATCGGGAATTATAAAAAGGAATAAAACCAGTAACGGAATAATACGAAATTGTTGGACTTGTGTTCTCATGATTGAAGTAGTCTTTGATCCATCTTAAAAATACGATAATTTGGGTAAATAAGCTGGAGTTTAACCAGTCTTATTACCTCAATAATAATATACAAAGGCCTAATTATTAGAACTTTGGTTAAGAAAATTAAATAAAAATGATTTAGTTTCCGTTAGAATTGTATACACGGCATACTTTACTGTATAAATGGTGTGCTGATTGGGCTTAGTTTATTTTGTAAAGTACAAGCGCATTTTCCTGGTCCTTGCATACAAATTCAATCTTTCGGTCATTGTCAATATCATCCAGATCTATAATGGAATACCCAAATACCGGAAAGTTTTCAATGGGTAGGGCATTGCTGTCAAAC
>JABDPH010000530.1 GCA_013042925.1 Eudoraea sp. | reverse complement strand
AATGCGCCTAATTTATTTTTTGTTGTGAAAGAGATGTTTTTTGTCGTGTACGATCAACTTATGTATTTTATCGATAAAAGGAAGACTGCATGTCTGTTGTGATCTGTATGGAAAGTATTACAAAATGGCCTAAACCCTAAGGCAAATGGTCAACAAGACCAATTAACTAAAAATTAAAACGATGGGTATAATATAAAAACCTAAATTCAAATAAATTCTATAAAAAAAGGCGTCAAATTTGACACCTTTTTTTATGTTTTGAAAATTCTAAATTATTCTTCTTTTTTTTCCTCAAGTTGATCGTCTTCCTTGGAGGCATCTTTAAATTCTTTAATTCCACTTCCCAAACCGCGCATTAATTCAGGTATTTTTTTGCCTCCGAATAAAAGTAAAACAACCATGACGATTATGGCTATTTGCCAAGGACCTATTGCTAAAAAGGTAATTAATGATACCATAATTTTAAAATTTAATGGATTACAAAGGTACTAAAAAAAGTACTTATATTACTGTTAATAGTAACGGGAAGATCTATTTTAAATTGTAGAAGTCGAAAAATGCATATAATACGTAAATTAATGGGAGTTTGAATCTTTCAGGATTGTAAATTTAAAAGGTATTTACTGCTTAATTCAAATCGAAGGTTATCTTTGTGTCTTATGGCAAAAAAAGGAAAAAAAAGAAAAGAAATTCGAAGAAAGCTTCTGCATAAGTATCGCCTGGTGATACTTAACGAAAGTACTTTTGAAGAAAAAATTTCCTTTAAACTTAGCAGATTGAATGTATTCGTCACCGGATCTTTATTCATTATTGGACTTATCGCATTCACAACATTACTAATTGCCTTTACACCTTTAAGAGAATATATACCGGGCTACTCCTCTACCAAACTAAAAAAGCAGGCAACAGAATTAACATATAAGACGGATTCCCTTGTTACAGTGCTAAATTATACCAATAAGTATTTAGATAATATTCGAATGGTCCTGCGGGGGGATATTGAAAACAATCAAATTAACAGAGATTCTCTTTTTGAACAATTCAAAATTGATCCTTCCACGGTAGATCTTTCTCCAATCAGGGAAGACTCCATGCTAAGAGCAGAAGTGGCATTAGAAGATAAGTATAACCTTTTTGAAATAAATAAGGAAGGCGAGGGGCTGGTTCTCTTTTCGCCCGTTAACGGTGAAATTTCTCAGGAATATGACGCGCAAATCAAACATTATGCGGTAGATATTGTAGCCCTTAAAGACACTCCCGTCAAAGCTGTGGCGGCCGGAACGGTAATTTTTTCAGAATGGACCACAGAAACAGGATATGTGATTATTATGGAACACAAAAGCGGAATACTTTCGGTTTATAAACACAACGGTTCATTGAATAAGAGCCAGGGAGACTTTGTTAGAGCCGGTGAAGTCATAGCCTCAGTGGGAAACACAGGAGAACTTACCACCGGGCCACATTTACATTTTGAGCTTTGGAATAACGGAAATCCGGTAAACCCGGCGGATTATATTGATTTTAACTAAAAAGGATGTCTTTAAAATCTTTTGCTGCCCGAATTTTTGCGAAAAATATCGCACGCAAAACTACCAAATGGGCCAGTGAGCCTCTAAAAAGTCAGGAAAAGACCTTCCAATATTTAATATGCAAAGCTCAAAACACCAAATTCGGGATTGATCATAATTTTAAACAAATAAAAAGTCATTCAGAATTTGTAAACGAAGTTCCAATACGAGATTATGAGGCTTTACGCGAATATGTAGAGCAGGCGGTAGCAGGAAAAGAAAATGTTCTTTGGCCCGGAAAGCCCATCTATTTTGCAAAAACTTCAGGAACCACCTCAGGTTCTAAATATATTCCTATTACTTCCGAATCTATAAAGGAACAGGTTCTTGCTTCAAGGAATGCAATTCTGAATTATATTCATGAAACCGGCAATTCTGATTTTGTAGATGGAAAATGGATTTTTCTTCAGGGTAGCCCGGAATTACAAGAAAAAAACGGGATTAAACTAGGAAGATTATCGGGTATATCTGCCCATTATGTGCCTAACTATCTTCAAAAAAATCGTCTGCCCAGTTGGGAAACGAATTGTATTGAGGACTGGGAAACTAAGGTAGAAAAGATCGTTGAAGAAACAATAAATGAAGATATGACCTTGATTGCGGGCATTCCTTCATGGGTTCAGATGTATTTTGAAAAATTAAAATCGAAGAACAATAAAAATATAAGTACACTATTCAAAAATTTTCGACTATTTATTTATGGAGGGGTAAATTATGAGCCCTATAGAGCAAAATTCGAAGAATTAATGGGTCGGAGAGTAGATAGTATAGAACTGTTTCCGGCCAGCGAGGGATTTTTTGCGTATCAAAATTCTCAAAAAGAAGATGGAATGCTGTTATTACTTAATTCAGGGATTTTCTATGAATTTGTAAAAGCTGATGAATTTTTTGAGGATCAGCCCAGGCGGCTAACCATTGGTGAAGTGGAATTAGACACAAACTACGTAATGATCATTTCTACCAATGCCGGTCTATGGGGATATAATCTAGGAGATACCATTCGGTTTATTTCAATAAAGCCCTATAAAATTGTAGTTACTGGCCGCATAAAGCACTTCATTTCGGCATTTGGGGAACATGTCATTGCAAAAGAGGTTGAGGTTGCCATGCAAAAAGCCGTTGAAGCATGTAATGCCTCTATCAATGAGTTCACCGTAGCACCGCAGATTACCCCTGAAAAGAATGAATTGCCTTATCATGAATGGTTTATCGAATTTGAGAAAAAGCCGGCAGACATGGCGGAATTTATTGAAATCCTTGATACCACTCTTCAAGAACAAAACAGTTATTATTTTGATCTTATTGATGGTAAAATTCTGCAGCGTTTAAAAATCACAGCTGTTAAGAAGGGAGGTTTTCAGGAATTTATGAAATCTATTGGAAAACTCGGAGGCCAGAATAAAGTTCAGCGTCTTTCTAACGATAGGTCAGTTGCGGATAAGCTGTCCTTACAGGCGGAATAATTTCAATAATTTTGATTTCCGGATAAATGTCATTCCTCTGCATGAGACTTAATTTCACAGACATCATCAAATCATGAATTTTAAAATGTAATTTTGCCATGGCCAATGGAGAAAGTTAAAGATAATACCAGAGCACAGGAATCTACAAATGCTATTGAACGCATGTATATTACAATGCGTCATTTATTTAACCGAGGCTTTTATAAACCAACCGGAGTCTCCGGTGAAACATTGAGAAATGCGCTTCTATCCTTACATCCCGAGATTTATGGTTCAGTAGCTGAAGAAAAGACAGAACTTAACGGACTTGTATATGTTTTAGAAAGACTGCCATCGGGGATAGAGCAGTGCAGGTATATTAATCTTACCTCAGATGAAGGTTATGGAAAATCTCACTTTAAACCAATTATTCCTCCTAAGAGGAGACGAAATTGCTACCGAATAGATAATGAGCAGATGAATATTGAGATCACCAGAGGGCGTTCAGATATATATGATATTCTCACTCACCTTACCTTTTTATATATAGAAGCAGATAAGATCTGCTGGCGTGTATTAATTGAAGACTCAAATAAGACTATTAGAGATTGGAACAAACTCGAAAAAGCAGCTACTAAGGCCAAGCTCACTCAGAAGGAAAAAGAAACTGCATTAATTCATACTGCAAACATACTTGGGAGGTCATTTGTTGAGGTATTAGAAGTCTATGAAAAACTGGCAACAAAGAAAGAGCCAGAAAGGTTTTTGAAAATTCTGTATTGGTTAGGCAAATTATCGATTGAGGAAGAAACAGGTGGCGAAAAAAGAGTAATTACCTTCAGCAGCATGTTAAGGGATCGTCTTGGGCATCATATTCATGGAGAAATATGGGCAAAGACCATAAAGAAAACACTGAAAAAACACAATATATTAAAAAGGCCAATTCATATTATTAGTGCTAATATGCATAGTGTGGTAAACTCTTTGTATGCCCGTAAAGCACTTACCAAAGAGTTCCCGGACAATGGATCATTAGAGATATATGAAGCACTAAGCTCCCCGGATAATATTGCTCTACGCAACAAAGTAATTGCTACTGCAAAACGGAATGGGATGATTGCTTTGGATGATACCTCAGGAACAAATATTGATGTTCAGATATTTGACCTCGCCAAATTAGGTAATGACGCATGTTGCTATGACCTTAACATGGACCTTTCTGATGATAAAAAACCTGTTATATTTGTAATGGACTATGCCTTTGGGGAACAGGCGTATGAAACTATAGATGAACTTTTGAAACCCTATGTTTTAGAAAATGGTAAAAACATCTTTTTAGATGTAGCTTCAATTTCAATTATGGGAAAAGCTGGCATTCTTGAAGGCGGAAAAGGAGATTTAATGATTCCGTCTGCGCATATTTTTGAGGGTACAGCAGATAACTACCCTTTTAAAAATGAACTTTGCGCCTCTGATTTTGAGGGCAATGGCTTAAAAGTCCTCGAGGGCACTATGGTAACTGTTTTGGGAACTTCCTTACAGAATAAAGATATCCTTAGGTTTTTTCATGAATCAACCTGGCATGCAATTGGGCTGGAAATGGAAGGTGTGCACTACCAAAAAGCCATTCAGGCTGCATCAAAGATTCGGAAGAGTATCAGGGAAGAGGTAAAGGTAAGATACGCCTATTATGCTTCAGATAATCCATTGGAGTCTGGTAGTACCTTAGCTTCAGGAGGTCTGGGAACAACAGGTGTAAAACCTACCTATTTAATTACAGATAAAATACTTAAGCAAATTTTTAATTCCTGAATATGGCAGATCAACAAACACCAAAAGCAACCTCATCCAATGACGAAATAGACTTGGGACAATTATTTAATATGATTGGCAGGGGTTTTAAGAATTTATTCAATTGGTTTTTAAGGGCTTTCCTCTATTTTAAAAAGAATTTCTTCATATTACTTGCCTTAGTTATAGTTGGGGGCTTAATTGCATTTGGGCTAAACCAAATAATAGTTAAAAAACTTAAAACAGAAGTTATTGTAAAACCGAACCTTGAAAGCAAGGATTATTTATATGATGTTGTGAATGAAATTCAGGCCAAGATTAAATCAGGGGACACGGTTTTCTTTAATGAAATTGGGTTTAAGGATGCAATTTTAAAGGGTTATGATATAGAGATAGAGGAAATTTTGGTAAATAACACCTCTGAAGACAATTTAGAGTATCTGGAGCTTTTGGAGAAATTTCAGGATAATGGACTGGTTTCAGATATTATTAGATCTGAGCTTTTAAATAAGAGCTCCCTTGAACATAGAATTACGTTTACCTATAAGGATGCAGAGAACGGCCCGAAGTTTACGAAGAAGGTTATGGAATATATCAATTCTAATAATT
>JABDPH010000529.1 GCA_013042925.1 Eudoraea sp. | reverse complement strand
GTCCTATACTTGAGATTTCCGGGGTGTATAAAAGCCCTTCGTGGGGTTTTGATGGGGAAGACTTCTTAAATGCATGTTTATCACTAGAAACAGATAAAACACCTTCAGAAGTACTGGAAATACTATTAAAAGTTGAGCAGGAAATGGGCCGTCAGCGCTCTGAAGGTCAAGGTTATCAGTCCAGAAATATTGATATTGATCTGTTGTTTTACAAGTCTGAAATAATTCAAACAGATGAACTAACGGTACCGCACCCCCAAATGCATTTAAGAAGATTTGTTCTAAAACCTCTTGCAGATATTGCTCCTCAATTCTATCATCCTGTACTAGGGAAAGATACCAGAAACTTGTTGCAGGAATGTAAAGACAAGACTAGTCTAGAACAAACCCCTCATAAATTATTCCCCAGCAGGGAATTACTCTTTTCCCAACTGCATTTGGTAGCTATTGAAGGTAACATTGGCGCAGGTAAAACTACCCTGGCCAGAAAAATAGCCGATGAGCATAATGCCAAACTTGTATTGGAACGATTTGCGGACAACCCGTTTTTACCGAAGTTCTACAATGATCAAAGCAGATACGCCTTTCCATTAGAAATGTCCTTTTTGGCCGACAGATACCAGCAGTTTACAGATGATACAACTCAACTTGATCTTTTTAAGAATTTTATGGTAAGTGATTATGATATCTATAAGTCTTTGATTTTTGCACAAATAACGCTCCAAAAAGAGGAGTTTAAACTATATCGTAAAATGTTTAATTTTATGTATAAAGAAGTGAAAAAACCCGATATCTACATCTTCCTTTACCAGAGCACCGAACGTTTATTAGAAAATATTAAAAAAAGAGGACGTTCATATGAACAAGGAATAGATAAAGAATACCTGGAGAAAATTAATCGAGGCTATTTTGATTTTTTAAAGGGTTTTCCTCATCGCAAAAGCCTGATAATTGATATTGCAGATCTCGATTTTGTGGAAAATACCACGGATTTCGAATTAATAATAGACAAAATTCTTGAGCAGTCACTTACTGACTAAGGCCCTTGTCTACATGCTTTATTTAGGAAAACGACCATTACATTTTAACACTTATTTAGCATTTTTCTTGCATAGTTGAAAAGGAATTACTTTCTTGCACATCCAATTTTGAGAAACTAACTAACTCAAACTATATATCCAAAAACCCTGACATATCTGTCAGGGTTTTTATTTTTGGCCCGTAACAGGCTAAAAGACTCAAGATAATTTATTCTATTTTGAAGCAGGCTGAAGTTTGGACCAAAGGTCCCAAATGACTACTCCGGCACTTACCGAAATATTCAAAGAATGCTTAGTTCCGTACTGAGGTATTTCTAAAACCCCCTGGCAGCTATCCACTACTTCCTGAGAAACCCCTTTTACTTCATTTCCAAAAATCAGGGCGTACTTTGTTGAACTTTTAGGAACAAACTGATTAAGGGGAATTGCATTTTCTGTTTGCTCAACCGCCAGGCACGAATAGTCTTTCTGAAGTTCCTTAATTAAATCTACAGTGTTTTTTCGGTACTCCCAGGTAACGCTTTCGGTAGCTCCCAATGCCGTTTTGTGAATATCCTTGTTGGGGGGAGAAGCAGTTATCCCGCATAAAAAAATCTTTTCAATCAGGAAAGCATCAGCGGTTCTGAAGACGGAACCAATATTGTTTAAACTCCGGATATTGTCCAAAACAAGGACCATAGGTGTTTTTTGCGCTTTTTTGAATTGAGCAACATCCAGGCGGTCTAACTCACTGTTTTTAAGTTTTCGCATATAAAGTCTAAGATTTCTAAACCTAAGGAGTAAACCTTCTATTAAATGAACTTGTACTAAGTTATCCGAAAATATCAACAAGGGGTGACAATCCCTGGGAAAAATAGTATTTTCGTTTACTCCCTGGTTGACAAAAATAGGGGAATAAACTACTTTGGCCAATTCCGGTAAAATAAAGAAAGTGACGCCTCTGATGAGGCAGTACAATACCATCAAGACGAAATATCCTGATGCTCTCTTACTATTCAGGGTAGGCGACTTCTATGAAACCTTTGGGGAAGATGCGGTAAAAGCAGCTGGAATTTTGGGGATTGTACTCACCCATAGAAATAATGGGGGCGACAGGACGGAACTGGCTGGTTTTCCACATCATTCACTAAATACTTATCTCCCTAAACTAGTTAAGGCAGGTCAGCGGGTTGCCATTTGTGATCAATTAGAAGACCCTAAATTAACCAAGACCATAGTTAAAAGGGGCGTTACAGAGTTAGTAACACCGGGAGTAGCGCTAAATGATGATATATTAAGTGCTAAATCTAATAATTTTCTTTGTGCTGTTCATTTCGGGGTTAAGATACATGGGGTTTCTTTTTTAGACATCTCTACGGGTGAATTCCTAACCGCGGAGGGTAAGTTAGAACAAATAGACAAATTGCTTCAAAATTTTCACCCTAATGAAGTTCTTGTTTCAAAAGCACATAAGACAGATTTTAAGGAAGCTTTTGGAACCCGTTTCCATACCTTTTATCTGGAAGACTGGATCTTTCAGGAGGATTATGCCCAAGAGACCCTAACCAACCATTTTAAAACCACAACCTTAAAAGGTTTTGGCATATCTCATTTGAAGTATGGAATAATAGCTTCAGGTGCAGCATTGCATTATCTTTCTGATACCCGGCATAATCAATTGCAGCATATCGGTAAGATCCAAAGAATAGCCGAAGAGGAATATATCTGGATGGATAGGTTTACTATAAAAAACCTCGAATTGTACCATTCGCATAATGAAAATGCGGTTACCCTTATAGACGTTATTGATAAAACCATTTCCTCTATGGGCGGGCGCCTTTTAAAACGCTGGCTGGCACTTCCCCTTAAGAATATTGAAAAAATAAGACGCAGACATAACGTAATTTCTTATTTCCTTGAAAATGAAAGTTCACTCCAAAAACTGCAGTATGGACTTAAACATATAGCAGATCTTGAACGACTAATTTCAAAAGTCGCTACCGGAAAAGTGAACCCCAGGGAAACCGTACAATTAAAGAATTCATTAGAAGCCATCGTACCCATAAAACAAATAATTACTCAAAGTGAAAATGAATCCTTAAGACTCATAGGAGACAAATTGGATAATTGTGATGCCGTCCGTGAAAAAATAAAAAAGCTGTTACAGGAAGATGCTCCAGTTAATGTTCTTAAAGGCAATGTTATAGCAAAAGGATATTCTGCTGAGCTTGATGAGCTAAAGGATTTGGCCTTCAGCGGGAAGGACCATCTGGATCAGATGCTGATAAGAGAAACGAAACGCACCGGGATCAGCTCACTGAAAATTGCCTCAAATAATGTTTTCGGCTACTATATTGAAGTACGCAACACACACAAGGACAAAGTTCCTGAAGAATGGATACGAAAGCAAACCCTTGTAAACGCAGAACGCTATATTACTGAGGAATTAAAGGAATACGAAGCTAAGATCTTAGGCGCTGAGGAACGCATTTTAAGTCTGGAACAACAGTTGTTCTCGCAATTAGTCGTATGGTTACAGGAATATATTTCTCCTGTTCAACAAAATGCCCATCAGATTGCCAGGCTGGATTGCCTGTGTGGTTTTACACAACTTGCAAAAGAAAACAATTATGTGGCCCCCACCTTAAATGACAGCACCGAAATATCCATTAAGAATGGCCGGCATCCTGTTATAGAAAAGCAACTCCCTTTGGGTGAGTCCTATATTCCCAACGACCTGGTTTTAAACAGGGAATCACAACAAATTATAATGATTACAGGGCCAAATATGAGCGGTAAATCGGCTATATTGAGACAAACTGCCCTTATTGTTTTACTGGCACAAATGGGAAGTTTTGTTCCGGCGGAAGCAGCCCAGATAGGTTATGTTGACAAGATCTTTACACGGGTTGGTGCCAGTGATAATATATCCCTTGGAGAATCTACTTTTATGGTGGAAATGAATGAAACGGCATCTATCCTCAACAATCTTTCCGACAGAAGCCTTATCCTGCTTGATGAAATTGGAAGGGGCACCAGCACCTATGACGGGATTTCAATTGCCTGGGCAATTTCTGAATACCTGCATGAACATCCGGCCAGGGCTAAGACCCTCTTTGCTACGCATTACCATGAACTAAATGAAATGGCTACTACCTTTGAGCGGATAAAGAATTACAATGTAGCCGTAAAAGAGCTAAAGGATACTGTACTGTTTTTAAGGAAGCTGGTAGCGGGCGGGAGTGAACACAGTTTTGGAATCTATGTGGCAAAAATGGCAGGAATGCCCCAGCAAGTTATCCATAAGGCCGAGAAGATCTTAAAAAAATTAGAAAAATCACATTCCAGTGAAGAGCTGACAGGTAATCTCCAGGCGGCACAAAATGAAATGCAACTCAGTTTTTTTAATCTTGATGATCCTTTATTGGAACGAATTAAGGAGGAATTAATTCATTTAGACATCAACACATTAACACCTGTTGAGGCGTTGATGAAACTTAACGAAATTAAACGAATGCTGACCAAGAATAAAAAAGCTACTTCCTGATTTAAGCAGGCTAATTAGTCCTCATCCGGGGCACCATAATCCGGGATAAAATTTTTATACCTTTATTACACATCATCATATTCTTTTTGGTTAAAAGTTCTTTGCTTTCTATAGAATTGTATTAAATTTGCGTCCGCATCCGTTTTTCAGGTGCCACGTTCTTTAGAATACGCGAAAATAGCTTCCCGATAGATATCGGGAGTTGAGCGCCACATTGCCACAACAATAGGGGTTCAAAAACTGAAGGGCTATTTTCTGAAAACGCGAAAATAGCTCAGTTGGTAGAGCGCCACCTTGCCAAGGTGGAGGTCGCGGGTTCGAATCCCGTTTTTCGCTCAGGAAGAACGCTGCCTGCCAGCGTTTTTTTATTATGTCCAATCCTTTTAGGATGCTCGAGTGGTGGAATTGGTAGACACGTTGGACTTAAAATCCAATGGCCATTATGGCCGTGCGGGTTCAAGTCCCGCCTCGAGTACAGATGAGAAGAAAAGTCAGAGCAAAGCTCTGGCTTTTTTTGTTTCTAAAACAGAGCCGAGTTTGCTCGAGCGAGAGTTTAAGAAACTAAAGAAGATAGCCTGTATGGCTTACTTTTCTTTTTTAAAGATGTTCGAACGGGGACTCGCGAGGCCAAAGACCGAGCAATTCCCGCCGAACGATTTCTTACTGTTCATTTTCTTTGCTTGCCCAAAGAAAACGAACCAAAATAAAAGGCACTTTTTCACTATGTGTTTTTTAAAATAAAACATTTTAAAAACCACTCACCTTGGCTAAATTATTTCCAAGGCTTCAATAATTATTAACGCCAAGGTTCACTACACCACGGAAAAAGGAATACTTAGATTCAAAGTTTTTATATCAGTTCTGAAAATCCTCAGAAAAACCTTTACACGAATTGTGATTTGTTCTCAAAATGTTCGAGTGAGGACTCAGCGATCCCGATAGTTATCGGGAGAGTTAATTCCCGCATTTGTAGTGCGCAGTTGGCAGTTAAACAATAATCAAGGAACAGGATTTTTTGTTTTCAACAAAAACACTTACCCCTCCCACAATTGCCATGGCGACCGATAATTTGGTTTTATATAGGCATTGGCTTCAGATGCATTAGTGACTATGCTTTCCATATCGTTCCATTGCAGCTTTTTACCAGTTCGGTAGGCGATATTCCCTAAATGGGCTACCAGAGCGGCATTTCTTCCCATTTCGATAGTACAATTGGGATCTTTTCGATTTTTGATGCATTCCAGGAAATTGGCTGTGTGGGCATCCAGGCCGCTGACACGACTTTTTCGGGGTGGTAATACTTCTGTTAAGTATTTACCATCATGCTGAAGGGGAAGCACTTTCCAGCTTGCCCTGTTGATGGCCAAAATGCCATTCTCGCCAATAAAAGCCACTCCAGGTTCACCAGATTCGTCCAAATACGGCGATGTGCCCATGCCCATAAATTGTTCCCAAATAAAACTGAAATTCCCAAAATCATAGACTGTCGTCAGCGTATCCGGAGTTTCTGCTGCATTGTCGGGAAAAGCAATTTTACCACCAATGGCTACTACAGATTTAGGCGCAGTGGCATTCATGCCACGTAATACCATATCCAGCATATGAACTCCCCAGTCGGTCATAAGGCCCCCCGCATAATCCCAGAAATACCTAAAACTACCATGAAATCTATTTTTATTAAATGGTCTTTCCGGAGCCGGCCCCAACCATCTGTTGTAGTCCACTCCCTGAGGAGGATCAGTATCTTCTACCACATCAAAACCGCGACCGTAATTTACATTTGCCCAGGCTTTCACCTGCCGTATCTTGCCCAAGGCACCGGAATCTAAATATTCAAAGGCCGAATGCCAATGGGGGTCGCTTCTTTGCCATTGACCTACCTGCACTACCCTATTGTACTTGCGTACTGCTTTCACCATCAAATCTGCCTCGTGAATACTATTGGCTATTGGTTTCTCTACATATACATCTTTTCCTGCCGCACAGGCATCGATCATCTGAATACAGTGCCAATGATCTGGAGTGCCGATAAAAACGGCATCCATTTCTTTGATTTTTAAAAATTTACGATGGTCATTAAAAGTTTTAGGGCGCAGACCAGATGTAGATTCGATTTCCGTGGCACGCTTTTCAAGCAAATCGCTATCTACATCACAAAGAGCAATAC
>JABDPH010000513.1 GCA_013042925.1 Eudoraea sp. | reverse complement strand
TTCGAGATTTTCGAGTAACAATCCATAACGAACCGAATAATCCATACCGTATACATTAGAATCATAATTCAGATCCGCGTGATCTCGCTTTTCATAAGAAAAACCCAATTCTAACTGGGGGACTCCTTTACCCACGGCATAGGCACTTACAGATAAACCCGGGCGGTTAGAATTAATAACATCAGTGTATTGGCAGATACCTAATAATGGGGCTAATAATGCTACTAAAAAGAGCGCATTTTTAGGATTTTTTAGTTCAACAGCTCGAAACATTAGGTAGATTTTATTATTATTTTATGAATTTTGTAATGTTAATACAACGCTGGAATTGTATTTTTGATATATATAATAGAGACATTATGGGTTTTTTAAGAACGATTTTAATAATTCTTCTGGTCTACTATATGCTCAAATTATTTGCGAAATGGATTGGTCCTAGAATATTTGGTTATGCCGCACGACGGACTGAGAAACATTTTAAAGAAAGATTTGAACAATTTCAAGGCTATCAAAATCACGAAGAAAGTTTTAACGAAGGTGAAATAAGTATTGATAATAAAACAGTTCAAAAAAACAAAAAGGATTCCGAGCAATTAGGGGAGTTCATAGATTTTGAAGAAATTGAATAACCATTACCACTAAAGCAACCAATGAATAAAGGTA
Organism: Eudoraea sp.; assembly: GCA_013042925.1. Taxonomy (GTDB): domain Bacteria; phylum Bacteroidota; class Bacteroidia; order Flavobacteriales; family Flavobacteriaceae; genus Eudoraea. Next base: position 1,727 of record JABDPH010000513.1, on the reverse strand, counting down.
CTAAGGCTTTATTTTATCATTTTTTTGCGCTTGTTTTTTTTGTTGTTGCCTCCTTGGCATACTTCTATCCTGTGCTCCAGGGTAAAACAATCATCCAATCCGATATCATTCAATATACGGGTATGGCCAAGGAACAAAATGATTTCAGAAAATATACTGATGAGGAGCCCTATTGGACAAATAGTGCTTTTGGAGGTATGCCAACCTATCAATTAGGAGCATATTATCCACATGATTATGTTAGAAAACTAGACAGGACCATTCGATTTCTTCCACGACCTGCAGATTATTTATTCCTTTATTTTATTGGATTTTATATTTTGCTATGTTGCTTAAAAGTAGATTATCGATTAGCTGTCTTTGGTGCGTTGGCTTTTGGTTTTTCTACTTATCTCATTATTATCCTTGGCGTGGGTCACAATGCAAAGGCACATGCTATAGGTTATCTACCACTTCTCTTAGGGGGCATTATACTAACTTTCAGGAAAAAGTATTTTTGGGGATTTATTCTTACCGCTATAGCAATGGCATTGGAGATAGGTGCAAATCATTTCCAGATGACCTATTATTTTATGTTGCTTGTACTTGTTCTGGGGATTGCATATTTGATTGACTCTATTAAAAAAAAGAAAGTAAAACACTTTTTCATAGCTACAGGCCTACTTATTGTGGCAGTAGTTTTGGGTATTGCAGCTAATGCAACATCCATTATGGCAACCAAAGAATATGCGGATTGGAGTACACGTGGGAAATCGGCTCTTACGATAAACCCGGACGGGACGCCCAAAGAAAATTTGGAAGGATTGGACAAGGAGTATATAACTCAATACAGCTATGGTATTGTTGAATCCTTGAATTTGTTTGTTCCAAGACTTTTTGGAGGTAGTAATAATGAAGATCTTGGTACCGATTCAAAGGCATATGAATATCTTGTAGAACAAGGATTACCCCGAACAAGGGCCCTTGAATTTAGTAGCGCACTTCCTTTGTATTGGGGGAATCAACCTGGAGTTGCGGCACCGGCTTACATTGGCTCAATTGTATTCTTTTTGTTTGTCCTCGGGCTTTTTTTAGTTAAAGGACGTGTAAAATGGTGGTTATTGGGAGGCACGCTATTTTCACTTTTTCTTTCGTGGGGAAAGAACTTTGGTCTTCTCACTGATTTTATGATAGACTATTTCCCACTTTATAACAAATTCAGGGCGGTTTCGTCCATACAGGTAATATTAGAATTATGTGCGCCTATCCTGGCAGTAATGGCATTAGTACAAATGTTTAAGCCCTCATTAGAAAACAGTAAGAAACTTGGTGTATTGAAAATGAGTGTCCTTATAGTTGTTGGACTTGGTATTACCCTCTTTTTGATAAAGAGTGTTTTCGATTTTACCGGTATAAATGATAATACATATCTAAAATATTTTGGGGACGAGGTAATGACCATGATAAAGCGGGATAGGGAGGCTGTTTATATTAATGATACTATACGATCTCTAATCTATGTGCTGTTATCCGGTCTGGCTATATGGCTATACCTTAAAGGGAGACTTAAGCAAAACATTGTGATTTTGGCGGTCTCTCTGCTGGTAGTTTTCGACCTGGTTGGTGTTGATCGCCGATATGTGAATAAGAAAGATTTTGACAGACAACGAAGAATGAACCAACCTTTTCAGCAATTGCCATTGGATAAACAGATTGCCGAAGATAAGGGAGTATTCAGGGTTTATGAT
>JABDPH010000512.1 GCA_013042925.1 Eudoraea sp. | reverse complement strand
GTCCAATACCTACCCACCATACGAAGTTTGTAATATCCCAGGCCCAGTTTACTGTTTTATTTAGTCCCCAGGTTCCAATACCAGTAGAAATCGTATAAATAATAGCACCTACTCCCCATAGGAGTGCTGCCAATGCAATGGAAAAAACAATCCACCATTGTCTGTTAGCCCGTCCTTCAACCGGAGCTGCAATATCTACCGATACATCGTGGTAGCCTTTGTCCCCAAGAACTAAGGGTTTACGTATTGGTGCTTCGTAATGCGACGCCATATAGTTTTATTATAGTTGTATTCTTCCTTAATTGATTATGCTTCATTGGTGTTTCTCACTTTGACCTGATAAAACACGTTTGGTTTTGTTCCAACGCTTTCCAGTAAGTGATACATCCTGTCATTTTTCTTTAATTCTGTCACCTGGCTTTCTTCGTCATTTGAATCGCCAAATACTATAGCTCCATTGCTACACGCATTAGAACAAGCTGTCTGAAACTCACCATCTTCTATTTCCCTACCCTCACGTTTAGCATCAAGAATCGTTTTTTGGGTCATCTGGATACAGAGAGAACATTTCTCAATAACACCTCTTGACCTCACGGTAACATCAGGGTTAATTACCATCTTGCCCAGATCATTGTTGAAATGATAATCAAATTCATCATTATTATTTGTCAGGAACCAATTAAACCTTCTTACTTTATACGGACAGTTGTTGGCACAATATCTGGTTCCAACGCATCTGTTATATGCCATGTGATTCTGGCCTTGTCGACTATGTGAAGTTGCTGCTACCGGACAAACAGTCTCACAAGGTGCATGGTTACAATGCTGACACATTACAGGCTGAAAAGCAACCTGAGGATTTACTGCAGCTTGCTCCATTTCTTCAAAACCTGACTTTGTCTGAGAGACGCCGGACATTTCATCTTTTTTAGTATTGTCCCCGTCAAAAGTATCTTCAGAAGAATAATACCTGTCTATACGTAACCAGTGCATGTCTCTGGATTTCCGAACCTCTTCTTTACCAACAACGGGCACATTATTTTCCGCGTGGCAAGCTATTACGCAAGCACCACATCCGGTGCAGGCATTAAGATCTATAGACATGTTAAAGTGATGTCCAATAGACCTGTCAAAACTATCCCAAAGATCAACCGTAGTGGCTGGAACTTCCTGATGGTTCAATGATACCTGAGGTACATGATTCCATTCCGAATGATCTTTTGTATTAAATATCTCTAAAGTAGTCTCCTTTATGATATCACCTCTGCCCATGAGGGTGTTGTGAAGCTGCATACATGCAAACTCATGCATTCCTGTTGCCTTTTCGAGACTTACATTCTGAATACTATTGAACCCCTGGTAAAGTGCATATGCATTAACACCGGTCTGCATTTCAGCTTTCATACCTACCTGCCGGCCATATCCAAATGATAATCCTACAGTACCAGCTGCCTGGCCCGGTTGAATTATTACAGGCACATTCTCCAAAGAGACCCCGTTTACTGTAAGTTTTGCGTAACTTCCGTTAAGACCTCCATTTGCTACATTTTCATTTATCAGTCCCATTGCAGAGGCATCTGCTCTTGATATAGTAACATAATTATCCCATGCGACTCTGGTTATAGGGTCCGGGAATTCCTGTAACCAAGGATTATTAGCCTGCTGACCGTCGCCCATTCCAATTTTGGGATAGAGAACAAGTTCCATTCCCTCAGCTGATGAATTAGCCAGTGCACTAATTGCAGAAGAAATTGGCGCAACTGCTGCACCAGCTTCTGCCTGTTGATCCATTGCCTGAACATCGGCAGCTGCTTCTCCTTCCTCGTTTGACTCTAACACAAAAACACCGTCATGAAGTGCCTTATTCCAGGATGCTTCACTCCAAACACCAAAACTCCAGGCCTCCTTTATGTAATTGTAATAACTTAATTCACTGCCCATCCACAATAAAAGTGACTGCTGAAATTGCCTTGTATCAAAAAGTTCTTTTATAGCAGGTTGCATTAGGCTATAATGTCCTTTTACAAATTCCGCATCCCCCCACGATTCTAAAAAGTGATTAGAAGCAGCGGTGAATTCTGTAATTTCTGTTGTCTCATTCCAATTGGTTGAAAAAGTGACTGATAAATCTACTTTTGTAACACCTTCAGCAAACTCAGAAGCATTAGGGAGTGTGTACATAGGATTAACACCATCCATAATTAATGCCCCAACTATACCTGAATTCATATCCTGAATAAGCTTATTAACAGCCTGAGTATTGCCTTGTCTTATATATCTTGGTTTGC
>JABDPH010000511.1 GCA_013042925.1 Eudoraea sp. | reverse complement strand
TTCGAGATGTTTGCCTGGACAACCAGGGGTAAAAAAATCTTTAAAAAATTTCCTAAAGACATGTTTGAACCAACAAAATCTCTTGCTGCAAACCAGGGGCTCTACAACGGATTTTTGGCTGCCGGTCTAATTTGGACATTTGTTATTCAGGATACTTTTTGGAGTACAAATATTTCTGTTTTTTTTCTAAGTTGCGTTGCAATTGCAGGTATTTATGGAGCTTTTACTGCCGATAAAAAAATCTTCTTTGTGCAGGCTCTACCTGCGTTAATTGCGCTGCTCCTAATCTTTATGAACCGGGTCTAAGATTCCATAACTTTCGGGTAACATCATCACTATTATTTGTAGCTTTGTCATAATCTAACAAATTATGATTTAAAAGTTATAAAATGACATTAGTTGCCACGGATTTTGGAATAGACCAAGCATTAGAAAAATTAGGGATCAAGGAAATCAATAATGGTACCTCTACAGGATCTGATTATTTTTCATCAGGGGAAATTATTGACTCCTATTCCCCGGTGGATGGAGCTTTAATTGCTAAAGTTAAAACCACCTCCTTAGATGATTATGAAAAAGTTATGGAAACGGCCACTGAGGCCTTTCAAATTTGGCGAAAAAAACCTGCTCCTCAAAGGGGCGAAATTGTTCGTCAGTTTGGAGATAAACTGCGCGAACTAAAAGAACCTCTAGGTAAGTTAGTCTCTTATGAAATGGGAAAATCGTATCAGGAAGGTCTTGGCGAAGTTCAGGAAATGATAGATATATGCGATTTCGCAGTTGGCCTTTCGCGGCAATTACACGGACTTACCATGCATTCGGAAAGACCCGGGCATCGCATGTATGAGCAATACCATCCATTAGGTATTGTAGGTATTATCTCTGCTTTTAATTTCCCTGTCGCAGTATGGGCCTGGAATACAGCACTTGCATGGATTTGTGGGGATGTTTGTGTCTGGAAACCATCAGAAAAAACACCACTCTGTGGCATAGCTTGTCAAAATATAGCTGTTGAAGTGTTCAAAGCTAATGGACTCCCAGAAGGAATCTCCTGTTTAATAAACGGCGATTACAAAGTTGGAGAAATGATGTCAACTGACAAAAGAATCCCTTTGATTTCCGCTACAGGTTCTATTCGTATGGGAAAAATTGTTGCACAAGCCGTTGCTGCAAGACTTGGCAAATCGCTCCTTGAATTGGGTGGGAATAATGCGATTATAGTTACCCCTGATGCAGATTTAAAAATGACGGTGATTGGAGCTGTATTCGGTGCGGTTGGTACCGCCGGTCAGCGATGTACTTCTACAAGAAGACTTATCATCCACGAATCTATTTACGACAAGGTAAAAGATTCTATTGTTACTGCATATAAGCAACTGCGAATTGGAAACCCGCTGGATGAGAATAATCATGTGGGACCGTTAATAGATAAAGATGCCGTAGCCATGTATAAAGAAGCTCTAGAGAAAGTGGTAGAAGAAGGTGGAAATCTTATCGTGGAAGGCGGTGTTTTGGAAGGCGAAGGTTATGAAAGTGGTTGTTATGTATATCCGGCCATAGCCGAAGCCAACAATAACTATGAAATAGTACAGCATGAAACATTTGCGCCCATCCTTTATTTGTTAAAATATTCAGGTGATATAGAAAATGCCATTAAAATTCAGAATGATGTTGTACAGGGGCTTTCCTCTGCCATTATGACCAATAATTTAAGAGAAGCCGAAAATTTTCTTTCTTCAGCTGGCAGTGATTGCGGAATAGCCAATGTAAATATTGGTACATCGGGGGCTGAGATTGGGGGCGCTTTTGGAGGTGAAAAGGAGACCGGAGGTGGCCGTGAAAGTGGTTCCGACGCCTGGAAAATATATATGCGGAGACAAACCAACACTATTAACTTTACTACAGAATTACCCTTAGCACAGGGTATAAAATTTGATCTTTAGAGATAATAATCCTTACTGGAACTTTAGCTGCTTCATTAAAGCATAAATGAAACGGGATTAGAGTTCCTGTATGTGTTTTATAAAAAAATTAAATTCTCGCCAGAAAAATATTTTTACAATATTGTCATTTCTAAAAAATATGAAGTTGGAAGATTGAATTGCATAACCAGAATAATAAAAAAACCGCTGCTATTAATGGAATAAATAACAACGGGATTCTTAACTAACCAAACTAATTCAAACTAGTAGTAAATAGCAATAGATCAATATTTCAATACCGGAGCCTCGCCGGTAGAAATAGCGTTACAGCTTAGTCTTAACAAATATCCTAAATGGTTGTTTATTTCTATGCGAGGAAGTTATGATTGGTTGCAAAAAGTGTGTAATTGGTAGCTATTTTGGTATGTCCTGTATTTGTTTTAAAAGGAAACATCTTAGTCATTATTAGAGGGTTAACCAGATAGTGCAAGGTATTTAGCCCATCTGTTTTAACAAAATTTAAGATTTTTTTAATACATTGTATACAGAACGACAAATTACCAACTACCATGACAAAAAAGACAACCAACTTGCTTGGGATTATAATTACTATTTTGGCAGGTATTTATTTTTTTGTAATGTATTGCAGTCAATGTGGATTAGATGACGGCTTTGCCACTCTTCACAATGAAGATTCTTCTGTTGTAAATAACACAATGAATCCTGAAACAATTGAAAAAAGCAAGCAAGAATTTTTATATAAGAACTAAATAATATCAACTTATGAATTTGGAAAGTATAAACATCTGGTGTTGGCTCATCCCTATTCTTGTAGGTGTTCTATGCGCTATTTTTGGATATTTATTAGGGAAAGGAGGCAATACACCCCTCGATAATTCTGAGCTAATAGAACTGAAGAATCAAAATGCAAAATTAGAAGCTGATCTAGCGGCATGTAATAAAAAAGTGGCCGCTGAGAGTTTAGCAATGGTTTCTTCGGAAATTCCTTTTGACAAAAGTGCCGCCAAAGCAGCAATGGGTAAAAACGTTAAACAGGATGATCTGAAAATTGTTGAAGGCATTGGTCCTAAGATCGAAGGCCTTTTTCACAATTATGATATAAAAACCTGGAAAGCCTTATCCAAAACCACTGTTTCAAAATGCCAGCAAGTATTAGACTCAGGGGGTGATCGTTATAAAGTCCATGATCCCGCATCCTGGCCAATGCAAGCGAAAATGTGTTATGAAGGCAAGTGGAAAGAATTAAACAAATGGCAGGTAGAACATAAGCATGGTAAATTATAATAAAAAGACCGGATCTAATCCGGTTTTTTTATTTATACTATTCCATTGGCTTCTACCCATTTAAATCGGAATTGATCCTCACTCAGTTTCATTCTTTCGGCAATACGTTGCAAACGATCCGGCATACCCAAAAGATAATCCCTGGCTTTTTGTGCCTCGTCTGAAAGGCTTCTTATTGCTTCGAGATCCCAATACTGATTCAATTTATTAAAGATGTCTATATAATCCTGAGAAGTATATACTCCCAACCTTTGAGCACAGTTGGAAAAATTTTCAAATGCAAGTCCCATGCTTTCTCCAGATTCCCTCAAGAAATGGGCCGGCATCACAATTTTTCTCTTCATCATATCAGCATAGGCAAGCATCATACCATTGGGGTCCTGCCCAAATATGGTCTTTACAAATTCTCTATATGCCAGATGATGACGCATTTCATCACCTGCAATTATGCTGCACATTTTACTCAGAAGGGCATTCCCCTTTTTCTTAGCCATCTGACCTACTCTTTTATGCGAAATATTTGTAGCCAATTCCTGAAATGACGTATATACAAAATTCTTATACGGGTCTCTGTCCGTTCCAATGTCAAAGCCATCATTAAGCAAGTACTGTGTTGAGATCTCAACTTCTCTCATGTTTACCCTTCCGGAGAGATACAAATATTTATTAAGCACATCGCCGTGTCTGTTTTCTTCTGCTGTCCATGCCCTAACCCATTTAGACCAACCACTTGGTTCTTCTGTGTGCTGATTAATTCCTTCGACATCCATTAACCATGATTCATATGTTGGTAGTGCTTCTTCTGTAATCGTATCTGCAACCATAGTAACCCAAAAATCATATCCCAATTCTTTAGATTCCTCTCTGATTTGCTCCACCTCATCAAAAAAACTTTCACTTTGTGAATCGGGAAGAAAGTCAGAAGGTTGCCATATCTCATCAATAGGAATTAAAAATGAATCCATAAACCCGGTAACTTGGGGTTCAATTGCCTGCATCACCTCCAGCCTTATATTTTTCGTAGACATATTTAATTTTTTTACAAAGTACGACAATAAAATCTTGTATTTATTGTAGAAGCAATTCAAATATTAATTTCTTCCCTTTTCATTTGGATAAAAAAGATAAACCGGATCACTTTGCCATATTTGTTTGGAATCTACGTCCATTATGGACAAAGGGCCTTTAAAAGCTGCCCCGGTATCCATATTCCAGACATTCGCGGCCCTATGCGGTTTGTTTTTGCCAATTCTTGTTACAGGGGTATGACCAATATAAATTTCATGGTAATTGGAGAGTCTTTGAGGGAAATACAAGTCGGTTTCAGCGAGTTCCGGATCAATGGCCAATGCCAGTTCCCATAAAGTCCTATCCCAGTAGAATATTTTAGGAAAATATTCAAATTCTATGCCTTTTAAGCTTGTGAAACCAGCATGAATAAACAAACGGTTCTTATCATCTAGATAGAAATTGTCCAGATTATTATAAAAATCCATGTGAACGCTTAGCGAACCATCGTCAAGTGCCTCATAAGAATCCCTGCTCGCTTTACCCCCATGTTGTAACCAGGTAGGGTTATCTTTTCCTGTTCTAAGCCAATCATAACAAAGTTCATCATGGTTTCCCCTTAAAAATATGCATTGGTGTGTTGCTCTTAGTCCAATTAAAAAATTTACGGTTTCGACTGCCTCACTCCATCCGTCGACATAATCTCCCAGAAAAACAAGAAGATCATCCTCACTGGCATCAGCCCTTTCCAAAACTTGTTGCAAAGCTTTCAGGCCCGAATGTATGTCTCCGATTACTAAAGTTCTCATTTGGTAAAAATCGCAATAATTCCAATGATGGCCATAATAAAAAGTATGAGAAGGAATATTTTCCAAAACGAATAAGGGCGAATACCATGGATTTTACCGGTTTGCCCGTTTATGTAAAAGTGATATTCCTTCCCTTTGTAATTGTAGAAACTTATATAAACAGGTAAAAGAACATGTTTAAAAGTTTCATTTGAAAGTTTTATATCTGAATGGTGAATCCTTTGTGTATCACCTCCAATATCTTGTCGTATCCATGAATGAGCTATTTCTTTGGCCTTTTGGAATGATTTGCGATGTCCTTCTCTTAAGGTAATAGTGTATTTTTCGGTCACAAATCCAGAGAGATATTTTGAATTAAAGGTTGCAAGCTCTTTCAAATTCCAATGCGATATCTGCGCTGGTATTTTTTGTTGTTTTTTCTCAGAAGCACTGATTAGTATATCATCTATAAAACCGTCAACCGTGCCATAAGCGGGCGTCCAACGCGTTTTTCTTACCTGTTTGGTTTGAGTTCCATTTTTAGTTTTATAGGTCTTGGTAACATAGTAATAATCTCCTCTTTGACCTTCATAGGATGCTACAAGTTCTGCATCAAAAGTCCAAAAAGGAAGATAAAGCCCATGCATGGCTTCCGGATCTAATGATGCACGCTTGAGTTTATTTGGAGCAAACCACAATCCCTTTACCCACTTTTTGAATATCCTTCCAGCCTGTTTGCTGTTTAATTGAAAAGGAACGAGCGCCCCAGGAAGTATCCAGCCTTCTCTTTCTATATCCTCTCTAATAAGAGGTTCTCCACAATAGACACAATGAAGCGACTTGTAATTTTCTTCAACATGCTGGTTAGCACCACAATTTTTACAATGCAGCAGGTCTATAGTAGCGTCATATGCATTATCTCCTACGGCTTTAAGATAATGTTGCAATTCAAGTTCTTCAAAACTTCGCTTTGCCTTTTCTATAAATTCTTCATATCCGCAGTACTCACATTTAACCTGATGTGAACCTGGCTTGTATTTTAGTTCTGCCCCACAATTGGCACAGGATTTTTTCTGTTCTGAATACTGGGTTTTTTCCATTTGCATTGTTACCAAATTCAGCAAAATTGGTAAAGTGTTTCTAAATCCCGGGTGGGGTTACTCTTGTGGCAGTGGTGGTGGGGTACTTCCACCTAAAAAAGCCTTTAGTTCTTCAATTTCTTTAAGAGCTGTCCACTCCAAAAGACCCTGTTTCCATACCAGAGAATCTCTGTTGATAGTCCTGTTTGCAAACAGTTCTTTTAATTTGTCAAAAGAAACGGGGCCAAGTTGTTGCCCGTTTGCAGCATAGTAATACATCACCTGAACAGGCATCGGAGGTGGTAGAGCAGCTCCCTGTGGTTGTGGCGTAGTAACCGATTGCTGAGTTGGTTGACCCATTAGTGTTCCCATTTGTTGCGCCAGAACAAACCCCATGCCGAGTCCCATGCCAGCTCCGGCAGTACCTCCTTCGTTTTTAGCAGCGGCTTCCATTGCCTTGGCGGCCTTAAATTGAGTGAGTTTGGACAAATCCAATTTATCTAATCTGCTGTATTCAAAAATCTCTTTCTTCAGTTCTTCCGGCATAGAAACGTTTTCTATATAGAATTTTTCCAATTCTATCCCTACACGTTCAAATTCAGGTTTCATGACTTCCTGACAAGTATCAGAAAGTTCACTTGTATTTGCTGCGTATAACTCCAAAGGCAGGTTGGCCTCTCCAACGGTATCCGTAAAACGAGTCACAATTAAGCTTTTAAGATGCTCATTTACTTCGTAATTCGTAAAATTCCCATCTGTACCTACTACGTCTACTACAAACTTGCCAGGATCACTAATTCTAAAACTATAGGTTCCAAAAGCTCGTATCTCTGTCAACCCAAAACGCTCATCACTTAGCATTATCGGGTTTTTTGTGCCCCATTTTTCATCTGTAAACAACCTTGTGTTAACAAAATAAACTTCTGCCTTAAAAGGGCTGTCAAATCCATATTTCCATCCTTTTAAAGTAGTCAGAATTGGCAGGTTGTTGGTGTTAAGTGTATAGGTGCCCGGGTTAAAAACATCTGCCAAATGCCCCTCATTAACAAATACCGCTTTCTGACCTTCTCTAACCACCAATTTGGCATTATTTTTAATTTCATTTTGATAGCGTTCAAATCTGTGAACTATGGTATCATTGGTGGTGTCAATCCATTCTACTATATCAATAAACTCCTGACTTAGTTTCTTTTTTATCTCATCAAATAGGTTCATTTTGCTAAATTTTTAATTCCAGAAAAAGGTAAACAATTCTTTAACGCAGACCAAGTGTCTTTAATGAATAAATGGTTAAGACTAACACTCAGAATCAATAGAATAAATAGTAGTTATTTTTTTGGTCTAACACCTAAATTCTCATTACTTTGGGAGTTACTTAATTACAATTTCATGAAAGAAGTATTTTGTATAGGTGAAGTGCTCATAGATTTTGTGGCTGAAAAACAAGGCAGTAATTTATCCCTGGCCCGTGAATTCACAAAAAAAGCCGGTGGTGCTCCGGCCAATGTAGCTTGTGCAGTAGCCAAGTTGGGAGGGAAAAGTGCATTTATTGGATGTGTTGGCAATGATCCTTTTGGTACCTTTTTATTGAACGTACTAGAAAATGAAGGTGTTGACATTTCTTTAGCACAACGTTCAGAAATTTTTACTACCCTGGCTTTTGTCTCTATTGCTGAAGATGGAGAACGTGATTTTGTCTTTAGCAGGGGTGCGGATAAGGAGCTTAAATACAGCCCGGCAATTAAGAAAAGGTTCAATAAAAATATAATACATTTTGGTGCAGCAACGGCACTTTTGGGTGGAAGTTTAGAGGAAGCATATGGACGGTTTTTATTTGATGCTATAACTCAAAACGCATTTATCAGTTTTGATCCAAATTACAGAGCGGACCTATGGAAAAACAAAACCGATATCTTTATTAAAAAGTGTATGCCATTTATCGAAAAATCTACACTCTGTAAGTTTAGTCTGGAAGAAGCCAAATTAATTTCAGGGAAGGAAAATATTTCAGAAGCATGTGAATTTTTCCATGAAACCGGTACAGAAATCATTACAATTACCCTTGGTTCTGAAGGTACTTTTGTAAGTTCTCAGGGGCATTCACAGATAATCCCAAGTATTAGCGTAAAACCTGTTGATACCACAGGTGCAGGGGATGCTTTTATTGGTTGTTTGTTAAAACAAATTTCCACACTGGATAATATTGAAAGTATGCCAAGTAATCCCGATTTACTTTTTGAAATGATCACTATGGCCAATAAAGCCGGAGCAATAACCACAATGAACTACGGTGCAATTAAGTCATTGCCATCTCAAACTCAACTCGACCATTAGAATGAACCAAGCCTCATTACACCGTTTGTTGGCTTCAGATAAGCTGGATAACCCGGAGAAAGCCAACCTCAATGAATTATTCGATTTGAGGCTATCCACTAACCATCCTATTATACAAAACTTATTCTTATCGCTTTATCCTGAGGCCACCGACCCAGATTCATTTCAATACCTAATGAAACTTTTACCTGAACTTTTTAAGAAAAGGTCGAAAAATCATAAAATTCAGGACTTAAGAAGGCTTAAAGATGCCAATTGGTATCAATCAGAAAAAATGGTCGGCATGCAATTGTATGTAGATCGCTTTAATAAGGATTTGAAAGGTCTAGAAACTAAAATTCCATATTTGGAAAAATTAGGAGTTAACCTCATTCATATAATGCCTGTCACTACAAGGCCTAAAGGAGAAAATGATGGGGGATATGCGGTGAATAGCTATACCCGGGTAGACAAGAAATACGGCACAAAATCGGACATGTTAAATCTGGCAAAAAAACTGCAGTCCAAAAATATGCATCTGATGATGGATTTTGTTGTAAATCATACTTCAGATGAATTTCCCTGGGCAAAAAAAGCAATGGCCGGCGATAAAAAATATCAAGACTATTACTATACTTACCCAGACAGACAATTGCCGGATGAATTTGAAAATTCCTTGCCGGAAGTGTTCCCCAGAACATCCCCCGGTAATTACACTTTCAATAAAAAAATGAATAAGTGGGTTATGACCGTGTTTAATGATTATCAATGGGATCTCAATTATACAAATCCTTTGGTATTTATGGATATGCTCACCAATCTGATAGACTTAGCCAACTTAGGAGTAGATGTAATTCGCTTTGATGCCCTGGCATTTCTTTGGAAGAAAATGGGCACAAATTCTCAAAATCTTCCGGAAGCCCATAGCTTAATTACATTATTTCGAATGTGTTTGCAAGTTGTTGCTCCGGGGGTTGTTTTACTGGCCGAAGCCATCGTTTCACCCAGGAATATTATAAAGTATTTTGGTGAGGGCATTAATAAAGGTAATGAATGTGAAATTGCATATAATGCCACTTTGATGGCTTTGCTCTGGAATTCAATTGCAACCAAAAAAACACATCTATTGTATAAGAATCTGCTTAATATACCAGGTAAACCCTCAGAGGGCACCTGGATAAATTATATCAGATGTCATGATGATATTGGACTTGGTTTTGAAGACCGCTACATATACGAAGTAGGTTGGGATGCAGTTGCTCATAGAAAATTTTTGTTGGATTACTTTGGCCAAAAACTTGATTGGTCGCCGGCAATGGGGCAAATTTTTATGTATAATCCCAAAAATGGTGATGGAAGAATAACCGGCAGTGCAGCCTCTCTTCTTGGATTGGAAAAAGGTTTGGCACAGAACAATCAAGAATTGATAAAAATGTCGGTTGATAAAATCCTAATGCTACACGCTATAATTTTATCATATGGGGGAATTCCGATGATTTATGCCGGTGATGAAATAGGGATGTTAAATGATTATTCTTATCTTAAAAATAGTGACTTAAAAGAAGATAGCAGATGGGCCAACAGGCCAAAACAAGATTGGAAAACCGTATCTGGATTAGATAAAATTGACACCCCGCAAAATCAAATATTTCATTCCTTAAAAAGACTAATAAAAATTAGGAAAAATACCCCGGTATTTGCTGACAAGAACAATTTGGTGTTACATCCTAATCCAAACCCGCATCTTTTTAAGTTTGAGAGAATGAATAATTCTGAGAAAGATGTCCTTGTAATATGCAATTTTGATGAAAAAATTCATATGATTGAAGTCGGAACACTTGATTCCATGGGCTATGTGTCAGAAAGTAAATTGAAGGATCTGGTGTCAGGCAAAAACATTATATTAAAAAGTGGCCTATTAGAAATTAATCCATATCAAATATTTTGGCTACGTAAGTCTTAGCTATATTTTACTTTTCTTAAAATTCGCAGAGACTCTTTCAGCGATTTATAAATACTCAAATCATATTTCTTTAATATAGGCCTCGCTGCATCCAGAAGATCCTTAGCTTCTTCAAAACCATTAAAATGGCATATAAGATATGTTGCCGGTAATAGTTTCAAATCTAATTCTTCTGATCGTTTGAGGGATACCCCCTTTTGCAGTTTTTGAAGTATTGCTTTGTTAGAATTAAAAATATGATGCAACGTCTTTTTGTCATATTGAGGTGGTTCAAAAATTAAATCGCTCTGAATTTGGTAGGTTCCATTATCTGAAAAGAATATATCCACTTTTTCCAAAGGATAATATTTCTGTTGGACCCCTAAACCCAATTTTACATACTCCATAATAGTAAACGATTCATCATTATAACTTATGGAAATTTCATCGAGGGCAGAATAGAAAAGTTTAACCTGTTCGTTAATAAGTTCAATATCTACCCTGAAATAAAAAACCTCATTCTTGACTTTCTTTTGATTCCCTGCCCAACAGAGTACAAACTGTTCTTTAAAAACCTTATAACTGCTAATCAGGTCTCTGTGTCTGTTATTTATAAAGTCTATAACACCATCGAGAGTCAGTTCAATATTATTTCGAGCATGTTGCTCAATTGTGGCAACGGCGTCCGAATTGAGATCTTTTAATTCAACATCAAAAGCTTTAGGCATGCTTATACTCCCGTCTCTGAAAAAAACGGCCCCACCATAGTATTTCCATATATTACGCCGCAAAGCGCACACTTTACCATTAGATTTTATAGTTACTAAACCTACCACTTTACCCTCGGGTAAATGTGGAAAAGGAATATTCTCGTAAGAAATTAATGGAGGATTATCCAAGTAAGCATTTACCAGGTTTTGAATCTTACTATCATCAAAAAAATCTACACCAACAATTTTATTGTCTTCATCCTCTACCCCTACAACTATAAATGAATTATTATTTGGATTGCTATTAGCCAGGGCACATACATGTTTCAGAAATTTAGCTTTCCCTTCTCGCTTACCTATATTTATAAACCTCTTTTTATCATAAAAACTATTCTCGTCATTATGAGCCAAAAGGTTTTTTACCAATAGGCGTTTATTAATCATATTGTTTTATTGACTATTGTACTACTTGCCTGAGCCGTGGGCATAACAACCAGGTCCGCAATGTTTACATGAGACGGTTGTGAAATTACAAAGTAGATAATGTTTGCTATATCTTCCGGTTTTAAAGGTTGAAACCCCTTGTAAACAGTCTTGGCTCTATTTGCATCTCCTTTAAATCTAACATTGCTAAACTCGGTTTCCACCAATCCGGGGTTTACAGCTCCTACCCTTATCCCATATGTGTTCAAATCAATTCGCATTCCCTGATTAATTGCATCAACGGCATGTTTGCTGGCGCAATAAACATTCCCTCTGGGATAAACCTCTTTGCCCGCGGTAGAACCTATATTAATTATATGGCCCGAGTTACGCTCCACCATTTGTGGTAAAATTGCCCTGGAGACATATAATAGCCCTTTTACATTAATGTCTAACATAGCATCCCAATCCTCGAGGCTACCTTTTTCTATGGGATCCAAACCATGGGCGTTCCCCGCATTATTAATCAAAATATCTATATGCCTGAATTCCTTGGGCAATGACTCAATAGCGCTTGAAACAGTTTCCTTATCCCGTACGTCAAAATTCAAAGTACATACATCAGTTAAAGGTTCTAACTGCTTTTTCAATTCTTTTAAACGCTCTTTTCTTCGTCCACAAATTATTAAACGGATGTCCTTGCTTGCAAAAAGCTCCGCCGTGGCCTTTCCTATGCCACTGGTTGCGCCTGTAATAAATGCTGTTTTATTCATGAGAATTATTAGGGTGATTAAATTAGGGAACCTTATGTCCCTGAGATGCTACTAATAATGAAAACCAATCCTCCAACTCCAACTCAATTTCAGTAGCTCTTGTCGAAGCTTTTAATCGATCTTTGTTCGTGGTGCCAACCACGGGGTGCACTTTAGAAGGATGTTTTAAGATCCATGCCAGGAGAATTTGACTACTATCTGCTTTATATTTCTTTTTAAATTGCTTCATCACTTTTTTAATGCGCTTCCTTCTTTTATTAGTCTCTCTGAAATAACTACCCAGCGGACTCCATGCCATTGCGGTCCGATTATGAAGAATGCAATCATCGAAAGTACCATCAAACATTAACTTTTCAGCTGTCAGGGAAAATTCAACCTGGTTAGCAGCTACCGGTATTACCGACTCCAATAGTGCAATCTGAGAAGGTGAAAAATTAGACACTCCAAACTCCTTGATTTTACCCTCTTTTTGCAAATAAAGAATTGCTTCCGCAATTTCATCGGGCTCCATTAATGGGCTTGGTCTGTGCAGTAAAAAAAGATCCAGATAATCTGTTTTGAGTTTGCTCAGAGAACGTTCCGCAGACCATACGATGTAATCCTTGGAATAATCATAATGTTTTACCTTATTATCTCTGGATTTGCAGACATATTGAATTCCACATTTGGTGATGAGTTGTACCCGATCTCTTGGTATTTCGCTTTTAAAAAAAGCGTCTCCAAAGGCTTCTTCGTTATCATAACCTCCATAAATATCTGCATGGTCAAAAGTTGTTATTCCATTTTCGACACAATAATCAATAAGTTCGGACATTTCTGCTTTTGAAAGGTTCTTCCCCCAACTTCCCCACGTCATGGTTCCAGCAATAATTTTTGAATAAGATATCCGGTTTTTCATAAGTATGTGAAAATATAAAATAAATCCCTTAAATACTTCATAAAACTTAGGGTTCTGGCCATTTTTTAACCAATCATTAACAGCACTTATATAAATAAATTTTCAATTTGCGCCCTACTGTGAGACCAACATATTAAAAACCAAAAAATAAAATCTTTTCATGGAGGAAAATACTACTGTAGATATAAGTGCTGTTAATGAAAAAATTGCACAGGAAAGTGCTTTTATTGACCTGCTTCTTATGGAAATGAATAAGGCTATTGTGGGTCAGAAGCATATGATAGAACGATTGTTAATCGGACTTTTAGGACAGGGTCATATTTTGCTGGAAGGAGTCCCCGGGCTTGCAAAGACTCTTGCTATTACTACTCTCTCAAAGGCGGTTAAAGGTAGTTTTAGCAGAATTCAGTTCACTCCGGATCTTTTACCGGCAGATGTCGTAGGAACCTTGATATACAACATGAAAGAAAATGATTTTTCAATTAAGAAAGGTCCAATTTTTGCCAATTTTGTGTTAGCCGATGAAATTAACCGTGCTCCCGCTAAGGTGCAGTCGGCTCTACTGGAAGCCATGCAGGAAAAACAGGTTACGATTGGTGACGAAACTTTTATTCTTGATAAACCATTCCTGGTTATGGCTACTCAAAACCCGGTTGAACAGGAAGGAACATATCCACTTCCTGAAGCTCAAGTAGATCGTTTTATGCTGAAAACGGTTATTGATTATCCAAAGATGACCGAAGAACAACTAATTATAAGGCAAAATCTTAAAGGCATACTTCAGGATGTGAAACCTGTTATATCACTTAAACAAATTCTAAGTGCACAACAGGCAGTGAGGGAAGTCTATATGGATGAAAAAATTGAAAAATATATCCTCGATTTAGTATTCGCAACAAGATATCCTGAAAAATATGATTTGGCAGATCTTAAACCACTAATAAGTTTCGGAGCTTCACCACGCGGTAGCATAAATCTGGCGAATGCCGCCAAGTGTTATGCTTTCATAAAAAGACGTGGCTATGTTGTTCCTGAAGATGTCCGTGCTGTTGTACATGATGTACTGAGGCATAGAATCGGAATTACCTATGAAGCAGAAGCAGAAAATATTACTTCAGAAGAAATGATCAACCGGATTGTTAACGAAATTGAAGTCCCATAATAGTTCAACCTATATAATTAAATGCATTAAAGGCATTTGCTTATATAACTTAAAAGCTTGAACCCGCATGGATACCAAGGAGTTATTAAAAAAAGTTCGTAAGATTGAAATTAAGACGCGTCGTCTTTCAGATCATATATTTGGAGGAGAATACCATTCTACATTTAAAGGTCGCGGAATGACTTTTAGCGAGGTCCGCCAATATCAGTTTGGTGATGATGTAAGAAGTATAGATTGGAATGTAACAGCCAGATATAACGAGCCTTTTGTAAAGGTGTTTGAAGAAGAAAGGGAACTAACCATGATGTTGATGGTAGATGTGAGTGGCTCTGAACTATTTGGCACAACCAATAGATTTAAAAAAGATATAATTACAGAAATATCTGCAACCCTTGCATTTTCCGCTCTTCAAAATAACGATAAAATTGGTCTTCTTCTCTTTTCTGATGAAATTGAGCTTTTTATACCCCCTAAGAAAGGGAAAAGCCACGTCCTTAGAATAATAAGAGAATTGTTAGAATTTTCTCCACAAAGCAATATGACGAATATTGGAGAAGCCCTAAAATATTTGACCAACGTCCTGAAGAAAAAGTCAATTGTATTTGTGCTTTCGGATTTTATGGCAACCAATTATGACCAAACACTAAAAATTACCGGGAAAAAGCATGATGTTACCGGAATTCGCATCTATGACGAAAAAGAAGAACATATTCCAAATCTGGGTGTTGTTCAAATGCTCGATTCGGAAACAGGATCACTGAAACTTGTAAATACGCAATCTAAAAAGGTTCGGAAAGCATACGGCGAATACTACAGAAATAGGGTAGACTACTTTAAAGATACTTTCACCAAATCAGGATGCGGTATTTTGGATTGCAGGGTAGATGAAAGTTATGTTAAAAAATTACTTGGTTATTTTAAGCGAAGAGGATAGATGTATAAGGTTTTGATAAAATTAAAAGATATTTTTGGCGACTGGTCCGCACCGGCACTCCTTTTATTTCTATTATTTTTTACAAATCCAATAATTGCTCAGTTAAAACCCGTCGTTCTCTCGAAAGTAGACACAACGAACATAAAAATTGGTGAGCAAATTAAATTTACCGTTACTGTTGAGGTAGATTCAACTGCCCAGGTTTTCTTTCCTGAAGGGCAAACTTTTTC